>CAXFTV010000369.1:0-4888 GCA_964005845.1 uncultured bacterium | reverse complement strand
GGGTTTGCATACTGGCTGCAGACCGCAGCACCCAATCCCGAGGGCGGCCCCGGCTTTGCCAATTTGCTGCTGCGGGCGGATATCATGGGCAGCGACGACGGCCTGAGCAAATGCCCCTACATCCGCGAGGGCCGACGCCTCAAAGCCCTCAAGACGATCGTCGAGCAGGAAGTCGCCATCGCCCACCATTCCGGACCGCGCGCCGCCCATTTCGACGACGCGGTCGGCGTCGGCTGGTACCCGATCGACATACATCAGGTGAGTGCGGATGAAGTGGGTGCGAGCACGCGCACCAAGCCCTTTCAGATTCCCCTTGGCGCCCTGATCCCGCAGCGCGTCCAGAACTTGATCGCGGCCAATAAAAACATCGGCACGACTCATATCACCAATGGTTGCTACAGACTGCACCCGGTCGAATGGAATATCGGCGAGGCGGCGGGTCTGGCAGCGGCATACGCCATCGAAAAAAACGAGACCCCCAGGGCAATCCGGGCAGACAAAACGCTGCTGCGCGCCCTGCAAAAAGAAGCAGTGGCGGCCGGAGTGCCGCTTTGCTGGCTCGTCGATGTACCCGTCTGGAGCGCCGATTTCGCGGCGATCCAGCGCTTGGTGCTGGCCGCTGGTTACGGCAGCGGGAGCGACAGTCTGGAATTTGGACCGGATCAACTGCTTGCCGATGCAGATCGAACGGCCTGGCTCGGTGCCATGGAGGATGCGGATAGTCCCGCCCCGCCCGCAGAACCGGCTGCGACGCGCGCGGATTTTGCCAGGACAATGATGGAAGCGGGTCGAATTTGAGGCCACCACCGCACCGGAAGGGCGCTCAGGAAAAACCAGCGATTTAGAGCTCAAAGCGCGCTCGAAGGGTCTTATTTCCTTGCCATTGCCGGGTCAGATCATAGTTTAAATATACAGACCCATTCCTCTCCTATCTGCGATCAGGGCGCTCAAAGGAACCACCTCAAATGGCCGACTCGATAGAAGAATTCACGGTTTCGAACGACATCCTGGACGATCCCGTCCGGCTGCGCCAGCGCCTCGACGCGGAAGGTTATCTCTTTATTCGCGGCCTCCAGGATCCCGCCCTGCTGGCGGCCCTGCGCCTGGATATCCTGCAGGTGTGCCGCGCCGGCGGCTGGATCCGGGCCGGCACCGATCTGGAGGAGGGCATCGCCGATATTTCACAGCGCTGCACCGAAGGCAATATCGAGTACACCGATGTGTACCACGAAATCTACAAGCTGGAGTCCTTTCACCGCGCCGCCCACGTCCCCGTGGTCCTCGATACGATGAGCAAAATCATCGGCCGTACAGCACTGCCGCATCCGCAAAAAATCGCCCGCCTGTGGTTTCCCCAGTACACCGACCACACGACGCCGGTACACCAGGACTTCGTGCACTTCCAGGGCGCCTTTGAAACCTATACTTGCTGGACTCCGCTGAGCGCCTGCCCGCTCGAACTGGGCGGCCTGGCCGTCTTGCCCGGCTCCCACAAAATAGACGCGGTCCACGACCACCACTTCTCCCTCGGCGCCGGTGGTCTGGCCATCGACGACGCTGACCTGGACAGCAATTGGGCCACCACCAATTACGCCCTCGGCGATACGCTGATCTTCCACAGCCTGACGGTGCACAAAGCCCTGCCCAACCTGACCCCGGACCGGCTGCGCATCTCTCTGGACAACCGCTACTCGGCCATTGATCAGCCCCTGGCCGCGCACATGCTGGAACCCCACCTAGCCCGCTTCAGCCCGCTCGACTGGGAAGCGATCTACCAGGGCTGGGCCTCTACCGACCTGCAGTACTACTGGCGCGACCTGGACCTGCAGATTTTGCCCAAAGACGAAAGCTGGGCCGGCACCGGCTTTCGCGAGGCTCTGGAGCGGGGCCAGCGGGGCGA
Source organism: uncultured bacterium (assembly GCA_964005845.1). Classification (GTDB taxonomy): domain Bacteria; phylum Latescibacterota; class UBA2968; order UBA8231; family UBA8231; genus CAXFTV01. The sequence continues at coordinate 2,988 of CAXFTV010000369.1, read as the reverse complement.
CGAAGACGCCCTGTTCGCCCTGCGCCGCGTCATCGGGCGCGATCCCACCACGGAGCAGGCCCGCGCCGCCCGGGAAGTTCTGCAAACGGCTGCCGCACCCCGAGACCATTGAGCAACCTGCCGCGGCACTCGAGAGGAACCGGCATGAAAATCACCGACATCGAAATCCACGAAATCCATCCGCCACTCCAGGAATTCAATCGCGATGCCCTGCAACTCCACATGGGCGGCAGCTACGACAGCCGCACCCTCGTGGTGCTGCACACCGATAAGGGTCTGGAGGGTCTGGGCGATGTCGGCGGCCCCCCCGACGCCCGGCTCAAAGAGGAGCTGGAGCAACTGCGCGGTACCAACCCCGCCACCTGGCTGGCCCACCGCACCCTGAGCATTGGCCTGGCCCCGGCCATCTACGATCTGGTGGGCAAGGCGCTGCAGGTGCCGGCCTACCACCTCTTCGGACCGCAGGTGCGCTCCTGGGTCCCTCTGGGTTACTGGACCGTCTCGCGCACTCCGGCCAGAATGGCCGACGAGGTGGTCCATGCCGCCAGGCTGGGCTATACCTGGCTCAAGTACCACACCGATCCTTTTCACAATGTCATCGACCAGACCCGGGCCATGCAGGAAGTGGCGCCGCCAGGTTTCAAAATCCACTACGATATGAATTTCCACAGCTCCGTGGAACACATCGTCGGCGTCGCCCGCGAACTCTCCCAATTTCCCATCGCCGGCCTCATCGAGGATCCCCTCAAGAGCTTTGATATGGAAGGCCACAAACTCCTGCGCGAAAAGTCTCCCCTGCCCATCGTCTTCCACCATCTGCCCCTGGGCGGCCGCGAGGCCCTGACCAGCTGCGCCGACGGCTACATGCTGGGCCACGCGCCGGTGGGCATGGTGGTCGAGCGCGCCGGACTCTTCGAGGCGACCAATATTCCCTTCATGATGCAAAATGTGGGCCTCAACATTACCCGCGCGCTGGTGATTCACATGGCCGCCGCCTTCGAAATGGCCACCCTGCACCACGTCACCGACACCTTTGCCTGGCAGGAAGACGTGGTAACCCCCGTCTTCGAAGTAGTCGGAGGCACCGCGCCGGTACCCCAGGAACCGGGCCTGGGTCTGCACCTGGACCGCGCCGCTCTGGAACGCCTCAAGGCAGCCACACCCCATCCCATGCCCAAGGCCCTGATCCGCGTCGAACGCCAGGGCGGCCCGGTTATCTACTCGCGGCCACCGCGCTCCAGGGGCAATCCGCTGTGCCTGGAGCCACGCTTCGTGCCCGGCGTCGGCGAGGGCTACACCCACCCCATCGACTACGACTACTGGCTCGACGACGGCTCGGACGCCTTTGCCGCGATGTGGGAGCGCACCGAAAGCGAAAATATTATCGAGTATTAATTTCAATCCAACCTTGCCTGCAGACGGCGGCCCTACTCTGCCGCACGAGCCGGCAAGTTTGCACGAAGGATTTCCGATGAGTCACCCTCTTTTTGATCTGAGCGGCCGCATCGCCCTGGTCTCCGGCGCCGCCAGCGGCCTGGGCCGGGCCATGGCCCTGGGTCTTGCCGAAGCGGGCGCCGACCTGCTGCTGGCAGACAGAAACACCGCCGGTATCGAAGACACCGCCGGGCGAATCGAAGCCCTGGGCCGGCGCGCTCTGCCCCGCACCTGTGATGTCTCCGAACCAGCGCAAATCGATGCCCTTTTCGCGCAGCTGGATCGCGACTACGGCGCCATCCACATCCTCGGCAACGTCGCCGGCGACGGTTTGCTTTGCTCCCCTGAAGAGCTGGAACCCGAGCCGCTGAAACAGGTCCTGCAAAACCTGGTGGTCGGCCGTTTCCACTGCGCCCGGGAAGCGGGCAAGCGCATGCTGGCCGCCGGCAAGGGCAGCATCATCAACATCGGCTCCCTGGCCAGCATCACGGCCCTGGGCCGCAGCCACGTCTCCTATAGCATGGCCATGGGCGCAGTGGCGCAGATGACTCGCGAACTGAGCACCGAGTGGAGTTCACAGGGCGTGCGGGTCAACGCCATCCTGCCGGCCCAGGTTCTCAACCGCGGCCTCGAAGAGCGCATCCAGGCCGATCCCGCCCTCGGGGAGACCTTCCTGCGCGGCATTGCCATGGGCCGTCTGGGCGCTCCCGAAGACATCAAGGGGCTGGCCATCTTTCTGGCCGCGGATGCCTCGGCCTGGATAACGGGGACCCTGATCCCCATGGACGGCGGCAACCTGGCCATGAATGCCGGGGGCACGCACCGATAATTTCAGCCAACGACCTGGAAAGATCTGGCCTGCGAATTGGCTACCCCAGCGAATCCGGGCCGCCCAACTTGCGCAACATGTTAGGAGAGAATGCCATGAGCGATCTGCACCCACCCAATCTGAGTGCCGCAGAACTCGAAAAATTTCACGCGCAGGGGTATCTGCGTTTGGGCAAAGTGGCCTCGGACGAGCACATCCGGGCCATGTGCCAGCGCATCGACGATATCATGCTGGGAAAAATTCACTACGACGATATGCTGATGCAGCTGTGCCCCTCGGCCGGCGATTCCGAGCTGTCGAGGCAAACCAAAGAATTCAAAGGTTCTTCCTTGAAGTACCGCAAAATTCAGGACCTGGAGCAGGACCCGCTTTTTCTGCGCTACATCCAGCAGCCCCTCTTCCGCCACATCACCCGGGAACTGATCGGCGAGCAGGTCTCGGTCTTCCGTTCGATGTTTTTCAACAAGCCGGCCGAACGGGGCGTACTCATCAACTGGCACCAGGATGGCGCCGGCGGCTGGAACCTGAATATGCGGCCCAAAGTGACCATCTGGACGGCCCTGGACGCTACCTGCGTGGCCAATGGCTGCCTGCAGGTCATCCCGGGCTCGCACAAGAGCATCATCCCCAAACAAGGCGATCAATTGTCCGCCGAGGAAAGGGCCATTCACGCCCCGGACGAAAAGCGCCTCTACCTGGAGATGGAAAGCGGCGAGGTGGCCCTG
>CAXFTV010000368.1:0-5515 GCA_964005845.1 uncultured bacterium | reverse complement strand
GGCCCGACCTCTACGGACCGCTGCTGGAATCCTCCGGGGAAGGAAGGCTCTACGACGAAGAGGGCCGCCTGACCGCCATCGCCGAACAACGCCGGCAAGAAACTCGCCGCAATGCCCTGGAGAGGAAGAGGAAAAATACATGAACGACCCGCTGGCGGTGCGCAAAATGGTCACCCGGCACGATCTGCACTACGATTTTGCCCCCGCAAGTTTTTTCGAAGGCATCCCCCTGGGCAACGGGGAAATGGGGGGCATGGTGTTTTTCGCCCAGGATCGACTCGTTCTGAGCCTCGACCGGACCGATGTGTGGGAGCGCCGCGCCGACCAGAGTCTAGAGCCCGGCATGGACTTTCGCAAAGCCCTGCAGCAGGCGCGTGAGGGCAGCTTCGATCCCACCTCCCGACTCTTCGACCGCAACCGTCCCCCGGACGAGATCTGGGGCAATAAATTGCCGCTCGGCCGGGTCGAATGGAAACTGCCAGCCGCACCCGCATCCTGCCAGGCGCGGCTGGCGCTCTACGAGGCCACGTTCTCCCTGGAGGTATTTTTCGCCTCGGGTTCTCTCGCTATCCGCGGCTATCTGCACGCCTGCCAAAACCTGGTTTTTCTCGCGCTCGAAAGCCGCGGCGAAGTGGATCTTCCCCGCTATCAGGTCAGCGCCCCGCACCTGGACGAACCTGGCCGCAAGCTCATGCAGGTCTGGAACTACCCGGCACCGGAGTACGGCGAGCGCGGTGCGGACCGCTACGTTACCCAGGTCTACAGCGGCGACGAGAAATACGTTCTCTGCGCCCGCTCGCAGGCATCGAGCCCCTTCCGCACCACCTGCGCCATCACCACGGCGAGGGGTGGCGCCGGAGAGGACCTGCCGGCGATGGCTGCTGCGTTTCTGGACGAGCGGCAAGAGGATCCGGAAAAAGACGCGGCGCAACACACTCGCTGGTGGGCCGATTTCTGGTCCCGCTCACAGCTTAGCGTACCCGATTCCGCCCTGGAGCGACTCTGGTACATGGAGATCTATAAGCTGGGCTGCAATGCCCGCCCGGACGGCCACCCCATCTCCATCATGGGGGTATGGAACCCCGATACTCGCATACCGCCCTGTTACGGGGACCTGCACCACAACCTGGAGACCGAGATGAACTACTGGCCCATCTTCGCCTCCAACCACATCGAGCTGGCCCTGCCGCTCTACGATATGCTGGTGCGAGAATTGCCGCGCTTCGAGGCCAACTGCAGAGAATTTTTCGGCTGGGATGGAGCCCACCTGCCGGCCAATATGGACATCTATGGGCAGGGAGTGGGTTTTCTGTGGTTTCCCTGGAACCTGCAGATGGGGGTGGGCGCCTGGCTCGGGCAACACTTCTGGCTGCACTACCTGTATTCGGGCGACCGGGATTTTCTGCGCCAGCTGGCCTGGCCCTACCTGGAAGCGGTGGGGCGTTTCTGGCTGGGTTTCCTGGAGGCCGATGCAGACGGGATCTTGCACGTGCCCTGGTCCTACTCGCCCGAATACGACGATGTGGTGCGCAAAGGCCGCGACTCGGCCTTCGACCTGGCCCTGGTGCGCTTCCTCTTCTCAACTATCATCGAGGCCGCAAAGGTACTCGAGCTGGATGAGGGGACGCATGCCCCCTACCGGGAGGCCCTCGAGCAACTGGCGCCGCTGCCCGTTGACGAGAGCGGCATTCAAGTCTACGCCGGCCGCCCCCTGGAGTACAGCCACCGTCATTTTTCCCACCTGCTGGCCATCCACCCACTGGGCTTTTTAAACATCGAGGGCAGCCCCGAAGAGCGCGATTTGATAGAGCGTTCACTAACCCACTTGCGGCAGATCGGCACCGGCAACTGGTCGGGGTGGTCCTTCCCCTGGATGGCCCTGATAGCCTGCCGGGTGCAGCGCCCCGGCACGGCCCACGCCATGCTGCGCTTCTACACCGACCAGGTCATCCTGCCCAGTAGCCTGCAGGTGAGCGTAGACTGGAGGAAAACGGGGTTTTACACTGCCGAACACGGATTCATCAACACCCTCGAGGCCGGTTTCGGAGCGGCGGCGGCAATCATGTAGATGTTGCTGCAGAGCTGGGGCGGCAGAATCAGGCTCTTCCCGTGCTTGCCGGAGGAATGGCAAGAGGCTTCCTTTGAAACCTTGCGCGCCGAAGGGGCCTTCCTGGTCAGCGCCTCCTTCCGGGCCGGGGTTGTGGAGTGGATCCGCATCCACAGCGAAGCGGGCAACCTCTGCACTTTGCAGAACCCTTGGGATGCGGAACCAGCCACTCTGCGCGACGCGGGCACCGGGAGCACCACCCTTCTGGAGGGCACCGACTTGAGCTTTCCCACCACTGCCGGAGGGGAATACCAGTTGACCGGGCGCCCTCCACAGAGGTCGGCAACAACTGGTCAGGACCGTCTTAGCGGGCTGCCGCGCTGGGATTGAGTCCCTCGCCCCGAAAGCGGTGCAAACGCTGCCCTACCTGCAAGCCCAGGGCCGAAAATATGCTGTTTCACCAAGGGCGCCCCACCTACAAGGTCAGGGCAAAAAGGCGGGTGCGCGCCATGCGGAAACGCAAATGAATCTTCTTGCCGCGCAAGGCCGCCAGATCGGATTTACCCTTCCAACTCACCACCCTGTCCAGATGGTCGCCGGAGAGCGGATCGCAGTCGGCAAAACTATATCCCGCTAGCGGCGGCACCCGTTCGGCGCTGCTGCGATTGGGCAGGCTGCCGTCTACGATCTCTACTTGCACAAAGGCACCGGGCAGGAAGGTCTTGAAGTTGAGCCTCAGTTGCTGGCCGGCGCATTCCTGCTCGCTCAGGGCGAATTCGGCCCAGTCGTCCGCCTCCCAGGCCACCAGCCGGTCCCGCTTCCAGGTGGCCCATATAAAGTGGTGCGACTCCTCACTGTCCTGGTTGTGCGGATGCGGACAAGCCAGGGTGAGCAACCCCCAGCGGTCATCGCTCAGTTCCACCAGATGGGGTGTCGGATACAGACTGCCGTAGCGGTCGCTGGCTGGAATGATGGGTTTGCGTTCGGGCCGGTACCAGAGCTGACCGTCGTGACTGGTGCTCAGATAAACGTCGACCAGGTCGCTGGCGCGCCGAAAGGGACTGAAAAACATCAGGTGCCCGCCGTGCGGATGGCGGCAGTAGCACGGCGCGTAGATGTCCCAGTCGGGCGGGTCGTCCGGTTCGGCTGTGAGCACCATCTGGTGATTGGTCCACGGACCGCGAAAGTCCTCGGCTTCGTAACGCGATACTGCACGCCGGCGCTCCCGGCCCGAGCGCAGGTAGATCACATAGCGGTCGATGCTAGTATCCCAGGTGAGAATGTTCTGGGTGTCGAGCAGGAAAGGCGGTTTCAGGATGGGTTCGCGCAGATGCGTCCAGCGCAGCCCGTCGGCCGACACTCCGGCGGTGACCACTACCTGCGATGTAATGTTGGCGCCGATTTCCCCGGCGTCGCCGGCGGCTTCTCGTTTGGCCCTCAGCTCCATCACTTCGGCCCGACTGGCGGGCTGGCCATCGACCCAGAAGTGGCCGGTGATGCCAATGGCCTTGTAGCGCTCCTCGTCGGGCCCGGTGGGATCGCGCATCAAGTTCATGTAGCCGTAGGGCGAGCCCACCTCGTCGCAGACGAAAAGGATGTTGTTGGCGCGGGAACCATCGTATTCGACCAGCCCCAGTTCGGGGCGCTCCCAGTTGAACCCATCCGTGCTCTCGGCGTAGCACCACAGCCCGGGAGTCTTGCCCGGCACATTGCCCGCCTTGACCCAGGGGTCTTCAGGATCGGCGAAACTGCAGTACCACATCCGGTAGCGGTCCCCTTCCCTGATGACACAGGGGTAGTGGATATTATTGGCTTCCCAGCGTTTCTGGCGCACCATGACCGGGTTGGTGCACTCGGCCTCCTGGACGGCTATGCGGATGCCGGTGGGCAGATCCTGGGGGAAGTAGTGGCCTTCCTCGTCGTAGTTGACGTAGCCTGGCCAGATGCCGTGCCAGTCCAAGGCTGCGAGGGTCTTGGGCCGCAATTCGCTCATATTGCTTCTCCTGTTTTTACTAAGTTGACAAACCTTCCGCTTATAGTCCTGTAGAAAATGCCCGGACCAGGAGCAAGCGGATCGACGAAGACCGCCTGCAGCGCGAACGCCCCGAACTCGAAAGGCTGGTTGGTGCGGCTGGAACCTTTATAGTCCAAACCCAGCTCGGGACGGACTCAAGTAAAGCCGTCGCTGCGCTCGGCATAAGCTACCAAGCTAGATGCCCCCCTGCAGGCATATCCTGGACCCAAGCCTGAGGTTTCTCGCCCATGCCGCACTGGCCAGCGCAAACGCCCTAGCAGTCCTGCAAAGCTGGGGAATCGCTTCTCCAGGGTCTCAACCCTGCGGCCAGGCATGGTGCGCCAGCAGCCGCAGCTGGTCGGCCTGGCTCAGGCGGGATTCGATTTGCTCGACGAACTCGGCCAGGGTTTGCTCAACCGCGACGTCCGAAGTATCGAGAGCGAATTTCTTGCGCAGCAGCGAGGTCTGGTACTCCTCCTCGAAGCGCTGCAGGACATAGTCGATGTCCTCTTCCTTGATCAGTTGACGGGCATGGGGATTTTCCCGCATGCGTTTGGCGATGATCTCAGAGCGCGCCCGGAGCAGGACCATCACCGTGTCGGGTGCTTTATTGAGTATTTCCTCTTCCATGGCCCGGGCCAGAGACGAGCGCTCTGCGTAATCACCCTTGCCGCCGTACCCGTAGTAGAGCGGTGCGTATACCGCTTCCTCGATGTGAAACCCGACGAGGTTGTGGTCGGGGTCGCCGTAAAAGGCGTCGTGGAAATGGTAGTTCATCATGTAGCGCTGGAACATTTCCTTGAGGCGAGGACTGAGGGCGGCGAGTTCTTCCTGTTCCTCTTCGGAAAATTCGTTGCAGGGCAGCGAAAAATGGTCGTGGAAGGTGCGCGAACTGCCGAAAGTGCGTCCTATCCAGGTGACGATTTCATTGGCCAGGGTGGTCTTGCCGGCATATTCGCAGCCGACGAGAATCAGTCTCATTAGGGCTCTCCTCCTTGGGTCTGGTCCCGGTCACCGCTATGGCCGCGGGCAAAAGCGGCCAGGTTTCATACCATGTCGTAAATCTGCGATTTGCCACTGAATACATGCCAGCCTAACCCAACCCAAGAGCGGCGTCGATCTCCTCCTGATAGCCGCGCACCTCGCCCTTGAGCATTTCCTCAATGGTGAGGGAACGTCCGGCCAGAGCGGACTCGTAGGCCCCCACGATCGCCGCCACCGCCTTCATCCCCCCTAACCCATCCAGCTCGGGCTGCCCCCCCGTTAGAATTGCCCGGGCAAAATCGTGGTATTCGATGGCGAGGTGCTTGGCGTCCACCGCATACCCAGGATGGGGCACGTCGACGGGCATTTCGTACTCTACCCCTTCGGCACCGAAGAGCCGTGCGCTTATCTCGTCCAGGTGGAATTCGGGCACCAGCGGCAGGATCTCCGCCCCCCTCAACTCGCGATCC
>CAXFTV010000367.1:0-3326 GCA_964005845.1 uncultured bacterium | reverse complement strand
CTCGGCAGCCCAGGCCCGCGACCAGAATTTTCAAGCTGTACTGCCGATGTTCGGCAAGCCGCTCAACGTGGAAAAGGCGCGGATCGACCGGGTTCTGGGCAACGACAAACTACTGCCGCTGATCAGTGCCCTGGGCACCAGCATCGGCGAGGACTACGACTTTTCCGGATTGCGCTACGGCAAGGTGATTATAATGGCGGACGCAGATGTGGACGGTAGCCACATCCGCATTCTGATCATGACCTTCTTTTTCCGCTACATGCGCGAACTCATCGAGCGCGGCAAGCTCTATATTGCGCAACCGCCGCTTTTTCTAATCAAGAAGGGCAAGCAGGAGCACTATGCCTTCGACGAGGCGGATCGGGACACCTATATCGAGCAGCTGGGTGGCAATGGCGACACCCGCGGCCTCATGGTGCAGCGCTATAAGGGTTTGGGTGAAATGAATCCGGAGCAGTTGTGGGAGACCACCATGGATCCCCAGACCCGTACTTTGCTGCAGGTGACCCTCGACGATGCAGTGGAGGCCGAGCACATATTCACCTTGCTAATGGGCGAACAGGTGGAGCCGCGGCGCGAATTTATCGAGTCGCACGCGCTGGACGTGAAGAACCTGGACATTTAAAAAGGAACCCGAGCCAATATGCTGGAGCAAAAAGACCCCCGGATCGTTCCGGTCAAAATCGAGGAGGAACTCAAGACCTCCTTTCTCGACTATTCCATGAGCACCATTCTGGCGCGAGCGCTGCCGGACGTGCGCGATGGTCTCAAGCCCTCGCAGCGCCGCATTCTGGTGGCGATGAACGATTTGAGTCTGGTGCCCAACCGCAGCTTTCGCAAGTGCGCCAAAATTGCCGGCGATACTTCGGGCAATTACCACCCGCATGGCGAGGCCATCGTCTATCCCACCCTGGTGCATATGGCGCAGGAATTCCGCATGCGCTACCCCATGGTGGACGGACAGGGGAATTTCGGTTCCATCGATGGGTACCCTCCCGCGGCCATGCGCTACACCGAAGCCCGTCTGAGCTGGCCCGCTATGGAGATGCTCAGCGACTTGGACAAAAACACGGTCGACCTCATCAACAACTACGATGAGACCCGCGAGGAGCCCGAAGTTTTGCCTGGGCGTTTCCCCAACTTGCTGTGCAATGGCGCCGTGGGTATTGCCGTGGGCATGGCCACCAAGATTCCGCCGCACAACGTTTCGGAGGTGGTCGACGGACTCAAGGCCCTGATCGACAATCCGGATATCGGCATTGACGAACTCATGCAATACGTCAAGGCGCCGGATTTTCCCACCGGTGGGGTTATCTACGGCATGAGCGGGGTGCGGCAGGCCTATCACAGCGGCCGGGGCATGATCTACATGCGCGCCCGGCTCCACGTGGAAGCCCTCAAGAATGGGCGCGAGAACATCATCGTCACCGAAATCCCATTTCTGGTAGACAAATCCAGCCTGCTGGAAAAAATGGCCGAGCTGGTGCGCGACAAGACTATCGACAGCATTGCCAACATCCGCGATGAGTCGGGTCGGGCCGGCATGCGGATCGTCGTCGAGCTAAAGCGCGACGCCCACCCCGAGGTGGTGCAGAATCAGCTTTATTCCCACACCATGCTGCAGAGCACCTTCGGGGTAATGATGCTGGCCGTGGTCGAGGGCCGGCCGCAAATCCTCAACCTCAAACAGATGTTGCAGCACTACGTGTCCCACCGCCACGAGGTGGTGCTGCGGCGGGCCCGGTTCGAGCTCGAAAAGGCCGAGTCCCGGGCCCATATACTCGAGGGGTTGCGCTTCGCCCTGGATCACATCGATTGGGTGATCGATACCATTCGCGCCTCGGCCAGTCCGGAGGAGGCACGCGACCGCCTGATGGCGGGAACCGGCCTGGACCAGGCGGAGCGCCAGGAGCTGAGCCAGATGGAACAATCGGTGCTGAGCGAGCGCCAGGCCCAGGCTATTCTGACCATGCCCTTGCAGCGGCTGACCGGCCTTGAACGAGAGAAAATTGAAAGCGAATACAACGAGTTGGTGCAGGTTATCTCGGAGTTGCGCGCTATCCTGGAGAGCCGCGATCTGCAGATGCAGATCATCAAGGATGAGATCGAGGAGATCAAGGAGCGTTTCGGCGACGAGCGGCGCAGCGAAATCGTGTACGCGGCCGAGGAGTTCGACCTGGAGGATCTAATCCAGGAAGAGGATATGGTGGTGACCATATCCCGCACTGGTTATATCAAACGCATGTCTCCAAGCGCCTACCGGGTGCAGAACAGAGGTGGTCGGGGCGTCACCGGGATGAAAACCAAGGAGGAGGACTTCGTCGAGCATCTCTTCGTGGCTTCAACCCACGCTTATATTATGTTCCTCACCTCCAAGGGGCAGTGCCACTGGCTCAAGGTGTACAAGATACCAGAGGGCGAGCGCCAGGCCCGCGGTAGGCCCGTGGTCAACCTGCTGGAAATGGATCAGGACGAAAAAATTGCTGCGATCGTGGCCGTGAACGAGTTTTCCGAAGAGCAGTTTTTGTTCACCGCCACCCGTCAGGGCATCGTCAAGAAGACGGTCCTGTCGGCCTATAAAAACATCCGCAGGGACGGCATCATCGCGCTGAAAATCCATGATGACGACGACCTGATCGGCGCGGCGGTCACCAATGGCCAGCAGGATATCGCACTGGTAACCCGGAGCGGCTTGACCATGCGCTTCAACGAAGGAGAGGTGCGTTCCATGGGACGGGTTACCGCCGGTGTGAAGGGTATTGAATTGCGCGGGGACGACGAGGTGGTAGGCATGGTGGTGCTGCGGGAAGGCGGGTCCTTACTGACCATATGCGAAAGGGGATACGGCAAGCGCACCGGCCAGTCCGAGTACCCCAGCAGACACCGCGGCGGCCTGGGCGTAATCGACATCAAAACTACGGGACGGAATGGCGGCGTTGTCGCCTGTAGAGAGGTGCTGGATGGGGACGAGGTAATGGTGGTGACCCAGGACGGCATTTTGATCCGGTTGCCGGTGCAGGGCATTTCGCAGATCGGGCGCAACACCCAGGGCGTGCGGCTGATCAATCTGGGCGCGGGCGATCGGGTAATCGACATGAGCCGGATCGTACAAAACGGCGCGGATGGGGAACCGGAGCAGGAAGATGGCAGCGGCGGCGGGGAACTGGAGGGCCCCGGGGGCAACGGGACCTCGCCCGTTGTCGACGACGGCCAGAGTTGACGCTCCCAGTAGAGGCTCTTATATTTTGGAAAACCTGAAAACTGGAGGGTTAGACCTAATTGGTAAGGCAGCGGTCTTGAAAACCGCCGGGCTCACGCCCTTGAGG
>CAXFTV010000366.1:0-4587 GCA_964005845.1 uncultured bacterium | reverse complement strand
GCCTATATTCAGTATTAGGTGAAGTTTTATTTTTCTTAGCTAAATTATACTGAATGCCGACGAAAGGTTTTTTACATGTCAGATAGCAACAATGCTTTTGGTGCTCGTACCAGCTTGCAGGCCGGCAGTGAATCGGGTGCAATTTTCCGCATCCAGAAGCTGGAAGAAGAGGGCATCGCCCCGGTCGGGCGTCTGCCCTTCTCGATCAAGGTGCTGCTCGAGGCGGCTCTGCGGCAGTGCGATGGCTTCGAGATAACCCGGGACGACGTGGAGCGAATTGCCCGCTGGAGTCCGGATACGGCCGGGCGCGAAGAGATTCCATTCAAACCTGGACGCGTCGTGATGCAGGACTTTACCGGGGTTCCCGCCGTCGTAGATCTGGCGGCGATGCGGGATGCCATGGCCAAATTGGGTGGCGATCCAAAAAAAGTGAATCCGCAGATTCCCGTGGATCTGGTAATCGATCACTCGGTGCAGGTGGACTACTACGGTTTGCGGCGAGCCCTGGAATTGAATGCCGAACGCGAGTTTGCCCGCAACAAGGAGCGCTACGAATTCCTGCGCTGGGGGCAGGAGTCCTTCGACAACTTCAGCGTCGTGCCCCCGGCCACCGGTATCGTCCACCAGGTGAATCTGGAGTACCTGGCGGCGGTGGTGTCGGTGGGAGACGGCGGAGTTTTTTTCCCGGATAGTCTGGTCGGTACTGATAGCCACACGACGATGATCAACGGCCTGGGCGTAGTGGGATGGGGCGTGGGCGGCATCGAGGCCGAAGCGGTTATGCTGGGACAGCCGATTTATATGCTGTTGCCGCATGTAGTGGGTTTTCGGCTTTCCGGTGAGTTGCCCATGGGAACCACGGCAACTGATCTGGTCTTGACTGCAACCCAGATGTTGCGCCAGCACGGAGTGGTGGGCAAGTTCGTGGAATTTTACGGGCCAGGCGTGGGCAAGTTGAGTCTGGCCGATCGCGCCACGCTCGCCAATATGGCGCCGGAGTACGGCGCTACCATCGGGCTGTTTCCGGTCGACGAGGAGCCCCTGGCCTTTCTGAGGCAGACCGGCCGCAAGCCGGCCGTGGTCGATCGCGTCCGCGCCTATATGGAAGCCCAGGGTATGCTCTATAGTGCAGCTACTCCCGATCCGGTGTTCAGCGAGACCCTCGAACTGGATATGGGCACGGTGGAACCGAGCCTGGCCGGGCCGACCCGTCCCCAGGATAGAGTGGCATTGAGCGCCATGAAGAGCACTTTTCAAGAGGCGCTGGGGCAAACTTTTAAAAAGGAAGAAAGCAGTGGAGTCGAAGTCGAACTGGAGGGCGGAAAGACGGAGCTAGGCGATGGGGCGGTGGCCATCGCAGCCATAACTTCCTGCACTAACACCAGCAATCCGGCGGTAATGCTGGGCGCCGGTCTGCTGGCGCGCAATGCAGTCGCCAGAGGGCTGCAGGTTCCCCCCTATGTGAAGACTAGCCTGGCTCCCGGTTCGCGCGTGGTGACGCGCTACCTGGATGCGGCCAATGTTTCGGAGGACCTGGAGGCGCTGGGCTTTCACACCGTGGGCTATGGCTGTACCACCTGTATCGGCAACTCCGGGCCCCTGGCCGAGCCGCTCGAAAAGGCAATCGACGAAAACGACCTGGTGGTGTGCAGTGTACTCAGTGGCAACCGCAACTTCGAAGGCCGGGTGCACGCCTTGAGTCGGGCCAATTATCTGGCCTCGCCGCCGCTGGTGGTAGCCTATGCCCTGGCGGGTCGGGTAGACATCGATTTCGAGAGCGAAAGTATCGGTGCAGACAAGGACGGCCAGCCGGTCTACCTGCGCGATATCTGGCCCACGCAGGAGGAAATTCGCGCCGAGATCGCCCGCTCGGTGCAGCCCAAGATGTTTGAAGAAGAATACGCCAATGTATTCAGCGGCAATCAGACCTGGAACGAGATTCGCGTCCCCGAGGGCGAGATCTACGCCTGGGACGAGTCGAGCACCTATATCCGTCGGCCTACGTTCTTCGAGGGTTTGAGCCACGAGGTGGCCCCTATCGCACCGATTGAAGGGGCTCGGGTTCTGGCCAAGGTGGGTGATAGTGTCACCACCGACCACATCTCGCCGGCCGGTTCGATCGCTCCGGGCAGTCCCGGTGCTGCCTATCTGGAGGAGCATGGGGTGGAGCGCTCCGAGTGGAACAGTTATGGATCGCGCCGCGGCAACCACGAGGTGATGGTACGCGGCACCTTTGCCAATATCCGCATCCGCAACGAGCTGGTGCCCGGGGTCGAGGGCGGCTACACCTGTCATCTGCCCACGGGGGAGCAGATGACCATATACGAGGCTGCGGCGCGCTACATGGAAGAGGGTACTGCGCTAATCATCCTGGCCGGCAAGGAGTACGGCACTGGATCAAGTCGCGATTGGGCCGCCAAGGGGCCTTTCCTCCAGGGGGTCAAAGCGGTAATTGCCGAAAGCTACGAGCGCATTCATCGCTCCAACCTGATCGGTATGGGCATTTTGCCCCTGCAGTTCGAGGCGGGGCAGGGACGCCAGCAGCTGGAGCTGAGCGGTGCGGAGGTCTTTGCCATCTCGGGGCTGGACGATAGTTTAGAGCCGGGCCAGCAGCTGGAGGTGGTCGCCCGGGGCGAAAAGGGCGAGAAGCACTTTCAAACCCTGTGCCGCATCGATACGCCGGTGGAAATCAATTACTACAAGAACGGGGGGATTCTGCACACTGTGCTGCGGCGGATGGCCTCGTAGGGGTTGCACGCTGCAAGCCGTTTTGGCGTCTTTGGCCCAGGGCCATGCGCCCCGCGGCCTGTAGCATATTTCCACAGCGCTCGGCTGCAAGCGACGCCCTCCAGTAGTCGGCGTTGTACTTTAGGGACTTCGGGATTTTTCCGTAGTCCCTTTAATTTAGGAGGTTTGTTATCCTCCCCGCGTTAAAAGTTTATCTTTTCACATTCCTTGGTGTTTGCGGCTGGAAGATCGCCTGGGCGCTCGTCCTGAGTATGGCCTTAAGCCTTTTGCAGGGAGTGAGCATACTTATGCTGGTGCCGCTGCTGGGATTCGTCGGTCTGCTTGACGACGGCGGCCCAACGGAGGGCATCGGCGTGCGGATCGCGGAATTTTTTCAGATTCTGGGTTTGCCGCAGACACTGCCTGTTGTGTTGCTAGCTTTTCTGGCGCTGATGGGGCTGCGCGAGGGCCTGCAGCGCTTGCACAGTACCTGCAACGCCGCTTTGCAACACGGATTTGTGCTGCAACTGCGGCGCCAGCTATACGGCGCCATAACCAATGCCGACTGGCTCTTTTTTACCCGCACCCGAGTTGCTGATTTTGCCCAGGTACTCAGCGCGGATATCACCCGTGTTGGTGAGGGCACCTATGCCATGTTGCAACTTGCATCGACCCTTGTTCTATTGAGTGCGTACCTGGCTGTAGCGTGTCTTTTTTCACCGCTTATGACCGGCCTTGCCGTGGTCAGTGGCGCTTTCTTACTCCTGCTCCTGCGCAGTCGCACCCATCGGGCCCGCAACAGCGGCGAGGCATTTACCCGATCCTCACAGTTTCTCCTTGGCGCCATTGTTGAGCACTTGAGCGGCATGAAGGTGGCCAAAAGCTTCAGGGCCGAAGGACGTCACGGCGAAATTTTCGCTCGTTTTATTCAGGATTTGCAAGACGCCACCATGGCTTTTACGCGCACTAGCGCCAGTGCCAATATGTGGTTTAGCCTTGGCAGCGCAGCCATTTTTTGCAGCTATCTTTACATCGCGATCGAGACCTTCGCGATCGAGGCCGTGAGCCTGTTGCTCTTGCTCTATGTGTTTGCCCGCATGATGCCCCAGATTTTGTCCGTGCAGAAAAGTTGTCACCTGCTGGCTTATATGTTGCCTGCCTTCGAGTCTTTTCGAAATATGCTGGAGCGCTGTACTGCTGCCGCTGAAGTATTGCCGGGTGAGGGTGGCGGCAGGCCCCTAGAAGAGCATATAAGACTTACCGAGGTGTGTTTTCGCTACCAGTCCGAGCAGGAGGAAGGTGTCCTTAGAGCAGTCGATCTCTACATTGAAGCCCATAAGACCACGGCGCTGGTCGGTCCTTCGGGGGCCGGTAAGAGCACCCTGGCCGATTTGTTGATGGGTCTGTTCATGCCCGATCAGGGCCAGGTGGAGGTTGATGGAAGCGCGCTGGAAGCTGGCGACTTGTGGGCCTGGCGCCAGGGTATCGGTTATGTGCCCCAGGAGACCTTTTTGTTTCACGATACGGTCCGGGCCAATCTCGAATGGGCGCGTCCAGGAGCCTCTGAGGACGAAATTTGGGAGGCCCTGGATCTGGCTGCTGCTGGATTCGTCCGGCAGTTGCCGCGCCGACTGGAGACCGAGATCGGCGAGCGCGGGGTGCGTCTTTCGGGTGGGGAGCGGCAACGGTTGGCTCTGGCGCGGGCCCTGCTGATAAAACCCAAACTGCTGATTCTGGACGAGGCTACCAGCCATCTGGATGTGGAGAACGAAAAAGTCATCCAACAGGCTCTCGACGAGCTGAGTGGGCAGTTTACCATGGTCATCATTGCCCACCGCTTGTCCACTGTTCGCAATGCCG
>CAXFTV010000365.1:0-4677 GCA_964005845.1 uncultured bacterium | reverse complement strand
TACTGGCCGGCGTGTTCGCCATGCAAAATATCGCGCACGCTTTCTTTTTCGCCTTTGAGCAGCGGCAGCAGGCTCTTGCCGGTGCAGGGTGCCGGGCACGGTGCACCGGCTGCATCGAGCAAGGTCGGCATAATGTCCTGCCAGCCCACCGGTACGTCGATTTCCCGCTCCTGCGCCCATCCCAGGGATGGCGATGCCCAGATCAGATAGGGCACCCGGGCCGAGCCTTCGTAGGGCCAGCATTTGCGGTAGAGGTTGTGGTCACCGAGCATTTCGCCGTGGTCCGAGGTGTAGACGATGAGGGTCCGTGCCAGATGGCCCTGGCGTTGCATGTACTGCAGCAAGCGCCCGACCTGATCGTCGACGAAGTTTACAGTGCCGTAGTAGGCGGCGCGGCAGCACTGCATCTGATGTTCGTCAAGGTGTATGCGCCAGGCGCTGGTACTGGCTCCCTTTTCCGGCGCTTGCGGTCCCTCCGACCAATCGCCAGTCAGCGGCGGGGGCAGTTCCCGGTTTATGTAGCGTTCGTAGTAGCTGCTCGGAGGGGCAAGTGGTGGATGGGGGTCGAAGAGGGAAAGGTGGAGGAAGAAAGGGTGCCGGGCATCTCTCTGGTAGTGCAGGAATTCAAGTGCCTGGCTGATGCACCAGTAGGTGTGGGTCTGGTCCTCGGGGAGGTGGCTGGGGCGTCCCACCCAGCCATTTACATCCACCCCATGGGCGGTGCCGCCTTCTATTTCCTGGCGTCCGTGGATGCGCTGCAGCCAGCGGCCGTAGGCATCTTCCGGCACATAGGGTCCGTCGGAATGCACCATGTGTTCGAAGCCAAAGCGGCGACCCGGTTCGCCGAGATGGAGCTTGCCTACCAACTGGCTCTGGTAACCGGCCCGGGTCAATTCTCCGGCCAGAGTAAAGGGCGGCTCCCAGGGGGCGGAGCGCATGCCCACCATGCCCTGGGCCGCAGGCGCCATTCCAGTCATCAGGGTTCGCCGCGAGGGAAAACAACTTGGACACTCGCTGTAGCCGCGGCGGAAATGGGCACCGGAGTGGGCCAGATAGTCGAGGTTGGGAGTCAGCAGGGAGCTGTTCTCAAGGCCCAGACAATCACCGCGCTGCTGGTCGGTGGTAATTAGGAGGATATTGGGCTGGTCGGGTGGGGTCATCGCGCCTCGATCAGAAGGTTTTAGACTTTGCCGTGCGGGAGAATCGGGATTGAAAATATAAAGGTTTTTTCGTGTCTTTAGTCAAGTTGAAGGGGCAAAAGTGCGCCATTGCGATAGCTTTAATAAATTATCTTGAAAAAATGCAATCTGCTAGGCAATTTATTTATCGCCTTCATCGCGATCACCTCATCGATCGGGGGGAATGGAACAAACCAGGAGAAAATGCCATGCTCAATGCCGAAATACTCGAACACACCCAGGTCGAAAAGGCGGCCACCATCTTTCACCGCGATGGATTCGTCCTCATTAAAGATGCGCTCACCCCCGCCCAACTCCAATTTGCCCAATCCGGTTCGAAGCGCGAGATCACCCGGCAGATGAAAAGACTTCCTCTCGAAAAAGGCAACCGGGGCTATGCCCGCTACTCCTTCGAGCAGAAGGAACTCCCTTTGCCGGAATGGTCCCAACTCATCGACCTGCCGACGATTTTACCGATACTCGACCAGATCTGGGGCAGTTCGGATTATATCTGCATCGGCGCGGGAGGTGACTACTCGGCTCCAGGTGCAAAGATTCAGCACCTGCACTCGGATCTCAGGGATTTTTTCAATGATCCGCTTGGACAGATCAGCGGCCGCGATGTGCCGGCGCCCTATATTGCGGTCAATTTCCCAATGGTCGATTTCAAGGTGGGCAACGGCGCCACTCGCTTTATTCCCGCCACTCAGCGCTCCCACCATCCGATTCCCTCTTTGCAAGAGGAACCGCAGTGGATGAAAACTTCGACCATTGCAGCGCCTGCGGGTGCGGCCATTATCCGCGACGTGCGCTGCTGGCACGGCGGGACGGCCAACAAGTCCACCGAAATCCGCCCCATGCTCGACGTCCTTTACTGGGCGCCGTGGTTTCGCCTGCCCCACCTCAGACAGCATCTTACCCGCAAGGTTTATAAAACCTTTTCGGCGCGGGCCCAGGAGTTGTGTCGCTTTGTTGTCAAATAGTACTATCCGAGTCGCGGCGAAAAGTAGAAAGCGAAATATTGCAGGGCCCGGGAGCAATTTGCATTTTTCTAAACTAGAAGCCGCCTCAAAATTCCCTCTGCGGCCGCGCCAGGTCCGATTTGGAGTTTTGCGGGGGGCTGGGGGAAGAATGACCGCATTCGCGCACCCGCCTAGCGAGACGGTAAATCCTCCGGGTGCAGACTCAAAGCACATGCGGAAAAATACGCGTTAAATTTTTAGCGCAGTTGCGTTCCCAAGCGGGGATTGTCCCTTGGCCATTTGGGGTTTCGAAAAAATCTTTGTAGAATCCGAGTTGGGAGGTCGCCTTTTCAGCGTTTGTCCAATGGAGCAATGCATCCATGTGTGCTAGCGGTTTTTTCACCGCGGGGGTGCGCCGCCGCGGGCATGGGGTGCCAGCATGGCGTTAAAGGGGTTCATTGGCGAGGTTACAACAATCCTTTTGGAATAAAGGTAAAGGTAATAACTCTTCGTCTATAGACCTTGTAAAATCAGGCCATAGGTTGCATTGGACAATAATTATATAATTCGATATTATTGGGCGAGATTGCCCTTAAGTCGAGGCCGTCTTGGAGAGCGTTGAAAAGAAGGCTGTTTACCTATGAAAAAAGTACTCGTTGTCGACAATGAGATTTCATTCAAGCAAATGATGAGACGATGGCTGGAACGCTATCCTCTCGATGTGCGGACTGCCAACAATGGAGAGCAAGGCTTAGAGTTTATTTTGCGAGAAGAGTTCGACCTGATTATTTCGGATTTCGTCATGCCCCAGATGGATGGGATAGAATTCTTCGACAAGTGTCGCCAGCAGCTGCCAGAGGTTCCCTTTATTATGCTCTCCGGTTTTCTTCCCACAGATTGGAATGCTCCCGGTTTGGCATTCTTGAAAAAGCCATTTCCACTGGAGGAACTGCACATGCTGGTCAAAGAGGCTCTGGGGGATTAGTCGTATGGTTGCCAATTCAACTATGGAGTCCACGCGCTGGATCGATCTGAGCCATCCGATCGACGGTGATACGCCGGTTTTTCCCGGTGATCCACCCATTGAGATCGAAATACTGGATTCAACCAGTGAGCCCGACCGCGCCGGCGAGCGGCGCTTGAATTGCAGCCGCATCGCCATCTGCGTTCACAACGGGACCCATCTGGACGCTCCCTTTCATTTTTTCGCGGATGGCCGGACGATCGACCGGGTTCCACTCGAACAATGCAACGGTCCGGCCACGGCAATTAAACTGTCTCCGCTGCCAGCTGATGCAGTAATCGAGCCCGCCGATTTGCAGCCCTGGGAAGCCAGCATTCGCCGCACGCGGCGCTTGCTTTTGAACTCGGGCTGGTACCGGCGCTGGAAAGTGGAAGGATATTTTCAAAATCATCCAGTGCTCAGTGGCGAAACTGCCCGCTGGTTACTTGGCTGTGGGGTCGAATTGATTGGCGTTGATTTTCCCTCTGTAGACCACCCGCCCTTTGAGGCGCATTTAGAGATTCTCGGGGGCGGTGCGCTGATCCTTGAAAATCTGACCAATTTGGACTTATTGCCGCATGCAGGTTTCGAAATAGCAACGCTCCCTCTGGCCCTGGTTGGGCGAGACGGTTCGCCGGTGCGGGTTGCGGCCCGTCTCGAGCCATCCTAGCCGAATTCATTCCCTGCATTTTTCCTGCCAGCAGAGACCTTTCATGCCCCTCATCAGTTCGGGCCGGCCGGGACCATTTCAAAAACCAGTGGATGAGGCGCATTTTTCATGCCCCGGTCCACAAGTCGCGGAGAGCATGGGTGCGATGGTCGAGTATAGCGAAAACATTGGCGAAGCGATTTTGGCTAGGGGGGAATATCTAGCGGGGCCGACCGTGGCACCAGGCCCAGGGGGAACCTAATTTGCAGCAGGGACTCATCGCCCACTGGCCTCTGGTGGGCCATGCCGACGATATAGTTGGCTCCCACCATGGCCGGGCAGACGCTCTTGAATATACCCAGGGTCCCGATGGCAAACCCGGCAGCGCCGCCGAGTTCGATGGCCAGCGCAGTCGGATTCGGGTCGAAGACCACCCGGATCTGCGCCTCGGGACGGGGGCCTTCACCTGTAGTGCGTGGATTAGCTGCCAGGAGGCTATGACCCATGTTTTCGGCGATATCATCTCCAAGTTCGATCCAGTTGGGCGCAGTGGTTTGAACCTGCACGTCGCCGGTTCCTCGCCCGCTTACAGCGCCATGTCCAATCAACGGCACGTCCACTTCGGCATTGACGATGGTTATATCGGCTCCTGGGAAGATTTCGGCAAGCCGGAACCGAGCAATTCCTGTGTCACGAACCTGGTCACCTGGCGGGGAGAACTTTACGCCGGCATCGCCGATGCCGCAACCCCGGAAAAGGCCTGCCGAGTCTTTCGCTATAGTGGCGCCCAAAGGTGGGAGGACTGCGGCCGCCTCGGTGGCGATCCGGGTGTCCTCTCCGTGCAGTCCATGCTGGTCCACGACGACAGACTGTATGCGGGCAGCG
>CAXFTV010000364.1:0-7321 GCA_964005845.1 uncultured bacterium | reverse complement strand
TCGGGGTGTAGCGCAGCCCGGCTAGCGCACCTGCTTCGGGAGCAGGGGGTCGGCGGTTCGAATCCGCCCACCCCGACCATTTTAACCCTTGCAAAATTTATTGTGGGGGTTTTTTTTGTCTACATTCCCGAAAAAATGTTTGCCACACCCCTTTGGCTCAAAAAGAGTTAGGGTTTTTTTTTGCAGGCATGAAGTGGGAAGTATCGAGGCATTGAGGGCCTCTCCTTGCCCGCAACCGCTTTTTCCTCAGAACAAAACGGAACCTCAATCGGCCTGTCAATCAAGTCATATAAATTATGTTATGTAAACAAAAAATTATAATTATAACCGGTCCGACAGCAACGGGAAAAACAGAAATAGGAATTAGGGTTGCAAAAGAAATAGGCGGGGAAATTATTTCGGTTGATTCCAGGCAAATATACCGATATATGGATATAGGGACTGCCAAACCCGATAAATTTGAACAAGGCCAGATTCCACACCACTTTATCGATATAATAAACCCCGACCAGCGCTACAATGCGGGCCAATTCGGCCGTTCTGCACGCCAATGTATAGAAGCAATGGGAAAGAGGGGCATAGTGCCCGTACTCGTTGGTGGGTCTGGCCTCTATTTAAAGGCCATTTTGGACGGTTTTTTTGCCGATCCTGAAGATTACTCCGAAATTCGCAGGATTCTGCAGCGGCGCCTTGCAGGTGAAGGTTTGGAAACTCTTTTCAACGAGTTGAAAGAACTTGATCCACAGGCTTGGAAACGTCTGTCCAACCGCGATGCTCAACGCATTTTGCGGGCGCTCGAAATTGCTCATCTTCGCGGGGAGAACCCCTCCCAGTGCATTGAAAGGGAGCCAGAAGAACCGCTCGATTGTATTCCAATAGCCTTTTGCCTGAACATGGAAAGAGAGGCCCTCTACAAAAAAATAGACGCCCGATTTGAGTCCATGCTAAAAAGGGGCTTCATTGAAGAGGTCCAAAATCTGGTCAAAATGGGTTTTGGCCGGGACAGTTGCGGTTTGGAAACATTCGGCTATAAGGAGTTGCTTGATTTCCTAGAAGGAACCCGCTCTCTGGTGGAAGCCGGGGAAATCATAAAGCGAAAATCGCGCCAGTATGCCAAGCGGCAGTTGACATGGTTTCGGAAAGATCGGAGACTGCGATGGTTGGACGTAAATGTTTGGGGGCTGCGTGGAAGTGGAGAGCGGATTATTGCCCAATATTTTGCCACAGTAAATTAAATCTTGGTTTTTTAACGTACCTCTTTTTCCCATTGACAGTTAGAGATAGCTCATGTATCTTAAAGAAAGATCTCAAGTGAAATACGACGAAATTTGCACAATCTCTTCTCCTTTCAGGAGCGGGAGTAGTTCAGGGGTAGAACGCAAGCTTCCCAAGCTTGATGTCGCGGGTTCGACTCCCGTCTCCCGCTCCAATTTTTTTTGGCCCTTCCCATGGCCTTCAAAAACTTTTGCCTGATTTGCAGTCTCTTTATTTTGGGTTCCTGTGGACAGCGGCAACTGGCGCCAGAATCTCCATTGGATTCCCCCCGGAATCACTATGAGCGGGGATTGGTACAACTTGAACGGGGGGATCTGAGATCGGCCCAACGCGAATTTGACAGGGCTGGTGCACTGGACCCCGATTTTGCCGGGGCCTTTGTCGGCAGGGCGCTGGTTGCCATGCGCAAGCAGGACTTCTGGCAAGCTCGCCAGGACATAGGCAGGGCCATCCATAAAGACAACGATTTTATCGACGCTTATATAGCCCGTGGTCGGATTGTGACAGAGGAAGGACTCCAACGCAACTATCCAACTGCCGAATGGCGCAAGGAAGCCCTTTCTTCTTTTGCCAAGGCCATAAAAAAACAACCAGACTATCCAGCAAGCTACTATTTCCGGGCGCAAACCTATCTTCAGGCCTTGCAACTCGAGGAGGCACGGGAGAGTCTCACCAAAGTTCTCGAATTGAACCGGGGCCCCCTAGTTGCCAAGGCCATGCGGGAGATAGAAACCATACAGATGGTCGAACGGGCAGCCCCTGGTTCCCCAATGGGCTTGAAAATAGGTCTGGTAAAGCGGATCTCGCGGGCCGAGTTGGCGGTGCTTCTATTGGAAGAAATGAAGTTGGGAGATATAGTGCGTCAACGCCGCATCGGCAAAAGCATCACTAAATTTCATTCACCCCAGGAAAATCTTGCAGGTGAAACGCCAACTAAAGCCAGCGATATCGCCCAATCCTGGGCCCAGCCCTGGATCGAGGAAATAATCGCTATTGGCATTGCTGGATTGGAAGTTTTTCCCGACCAGACATTTCAACCCGATCAATTCTTGACCAGATCAAATTATGCCCTGGTCAACCAGGGAGTCCTGCTCTTGCTAACCGGCGATCGCTCACTGGCGACAAAATACGTCGGCGAAGCTTCGCGATATCCCGATGTCCGTGCCGACTTTTATGCTTATAATGCCATTGCACTAAGTATTGAGCGAGGTTTCATGTCCACCGACAAAATTTCCGGGCGTTTCCGGCCCAATGACAACGTCTCAGGGGCAGAAGCGTTGTTAATAATTCGCGAACTGCAAAATGCTTTTCGCCTAGATTTTTAGCTGAATGCTCTCTTTAGTCGGCAGCAGTTTTATTTTAAAATTCCCGCCAGCAGGCTGGAGCCGCTCCTCTATTCTCTTTCTTTCCCTTGCCGCCACCTTATGCCTCGTATTTCGCCCTTGATTTTTTTGCTGCTTTTCTGCAGCCAGTCCCTTTCTGCCGATGTAACCAAATCGGTGCGCGCTACTGGTCTGGGTTTCATTGTCGAGGGGGATAAAGCCGCTGCCTTTGAACGGGCTAGAGATGCGGCGCTGCGAGAGGCTGTAGAGGAAGCTATGGGCACCCTTATTTCCTCCCACACGCAGGTGCACAATTTTGCCCTAATTGAAGATAATATTTTCAGTCGCACAGAAGGCTACGTCCGCAGCTTTGAAGTCGTCGAACAGGGGGCGATTGATGAACAAACCTATCGAGTTGTAGTAGATGCCCAGGTTAGCCTTGGGCAATTGCACCATCAACTGGATGCCCTGAATTTGTTGATAGAAGCAGCGGGTAATCCCCGGATTGTCTGCATCGGTCGCGAACGGCTATTGGTCAATGGACAAGAACGGGATGTCAATTGGGGCATAGTCGCCAACGAGCTTACTCGCGTCCTGCAACAGGCCAGTGACCGGTTTACCATTTCGTCCCTCAAACTTAATGACTCGATGCGAAATGTGGCCATTGAAGAGCTTGTTGAACATGCCGCCGGCCAGGCGGATATCATTATTGTTGGGGATGTCGTGGTAGAGGAAATACAGGGGATAAGGATACCTTTCTCTTCAGCTTCTCTCGAGTCCAGGGGTATCAAGTCAGCCAACGCCAATTTGCAAATCCGCGCCATGTGGGCCGATAACCGCCGTGCTCTCGCCGCCCTAAAAGGGGTGCGGAAAGCGGCTGCCAGCAGTCTTGAGGCGGCTGCACTCAAAGGGGTCGGCCAGGGAATACAAGCACTTTCTGGCGAATTGCTTGAAAAATTGGCTAAAGATTGGCAGCAGAAAGTCTATTCGGGACGCTTGATTCGCCTTGAAATTGAGGCCCAGCGGGAAAAGGTCAATCTCTTCGAAAGGGATTTTGCCGTGAGGGTAGGAGGAATTGAAAGAGTCTATCCGCGCTCCTTTGCTGATGGCCTAGCCATCTACGAGATTCAAGCCAAAAATTCGGCCTATCAGGTTGCCCGTGAACTCAGTGCCAAGGGATTGGTAGGAGCCGATGTAGAAATTCTTCAGGTCTCGCTTAATACTCTAAAGGTAAAAATTAGGTAAATGATTGTAATTAAGGATATTGAGCCTAATAGCCTAGGCCACAGAGCAGGCTTCCAACCCGGTGATTGCATACGCTCTATAAATGGTCAGGAGATCCGCGATCTGATCGATTTCCAGATCCAGAGCGCAGAGGAATCACTCTGGATCGAAGTCGAGCGGGAAACCGAAGTGTACGATGTTGAATTGGACCGTTCCGCGGGAGAAAACTTCGGTCTCAGCTTTGAAGATTTAAAATTGCGCCGGTGCAATAACAAATGCGTTTTCTGTTTTATTCACCAAATGCCGGAAGGCATGCGATCGAGCCTGTATTTTGAAGACGACGACTACCGTCTTTCTTTTCTTCACGGTTCATATGTCACCTTGACCAATATCAAAGAAAAGGATATTGAGCGGATCATAGAACAAAGGCTTTCTCCCCAGTACATTTCGGTACACGCAACCGACCCAGCTGTGCGTCAGAAAATGTTGGGCCGCCGCTTACCAGTGGACATTCTCGAGCGCATAGAACGCCTTGCCGCTAACCAGATCGAAATGCATGCTCAAGTCGTGATCTGTCCCGGTTGGAACGATGGGGAGCATCTGCAGCGCACTGTATTCGACCTCCGCCGGTTTTATCCGGCTCTGCGCTCAGTTGCTCTGGTGCCGGTTGGACTTACGAAGTTTCGCGGCAATTTACCCCAGCTTGAAAAAGTGGGCCCGGATAAAGCCCGGGAGTATATTTCTCTGGTGCGGGCCTGGGGGGATCAATTCCAGCGTGAATTGGGCGAGGGGCTAGTTTATGGGGCAGATGAGTTGTTTCTTTTAAACGGTGAATATCCACCCGAATCTTCCTATTACGATGCCTTTCCGCAAATCGAGAACGGAATAGGCATGGTCCGCTCCTTTCTAGATACCTGGGAAAAGGGCAAAGGGCTTTTGGATAAAAGGTTGCCAGGTGGATTCCATCTGGGGCTGGTGACGGGAAAGCTTGGACAAATCTTCATGGATTCAATTGTCGCAGATTTGAATAAAATAGAAGGGTTGGAAGTCGATTTAATTGTAGTTGAAAACCATTTTTTTGGTCCAGATATTACAGTTACCGGTTTGCTTTGCGGAAAAGATATCGCAAAATATTTACAGAATGGTTGCTGGGACGCCGTGTGTCTTCCGCCCAATTGCATTAATGGGGAAGGGCTGACACTGGACGATATGACTGTAGAGCAGCTACAGGAAGAAGCGGGTATTCCCCTTAGCGTCGGCGATTACGATTTGGCTTCAACCCTACAGGCAATTTTTTCAGGTTCGAGCAATCAATTAAAAGGGCGGGGGCGACAACTTTCGGAACTGGGCTATTTTGTAGGTCGGACTAGCTAATGAATAATTCTGGTATCGCTTCGAGCAGTGTCCAAGCTCTGAACAGGCCCCGTCCCATAATTGCTATCATAGGGCGTCCAAATGTCGGTAAATCCACCTTATTTAACCGTTTAATTGGTGCTAGGTGGGCTATTATCAATGATCAGCCCGGAGTAACTCGTGATCTAATTTACGCCGAAGCCGAATGGGATGCCTATAAATTTACTCTGGTGGACTCGGGGGGCTATATTCCCCGCAGCAACGACGCCATCACTGCGGCTGTGCGGGCCCAGGCCGAACAGGCCATCGAGGAAGCAGATATCGTCATCCTGCTTGGTGATATCACCACCGGGCCGACCGATATTGATCGCGAGGTGGCGCAGTTGCTGCTCCAACAAAAATGTCCTTCTATGCTTGCAGTAAATAAAGTGGATGAGCCGGAAAGAGGGGCATTTTTACATGAATTTTACCATTTGGGACTGGGAGAACCGGTGCCCGTTTCTGCGGCTAGCGGACGTCTTTCGGGCGATTTTCTAGCCTATCTCACCAAGCGTTTCGCAGCGCTTTTTCAAGCCGAACATGAAGAAGTCGATAACGCGGTGAAAGTGGTTCTTGCGGGGCGCCCCAACGTTGGTAAATCCACCCTGATAAACCGCCTTGCTGGTCACAGGATTTCGATCGTACACGACCAACCTGGTACTACCCGGGATACGACGCAGATCAGACTGGCCTGGAAAGAGCAGGAATTTATCCTTATGGACACTGCGGGATTGCGCCGGCGCGCAAAAATCCAGGACCCGATCGAATACTATAGTGGTTTGCGCGCCTCCAGCAGCATAGACAGAGCCGATGTCGGCATTGCTTTAATTGATGCCTCAGAAGGAGTGACTATTCAGGATATTCGCATCATAAATCAGGTCATTGAAGCCGGGTGCGGTCTGGTCATCGCTGTAAATAAGTGGGACCTGGCGGCGAATTACGGCAATTCAAGTCTTGAATTTTCGGAGAATTTTTTTCATAAATATCCTTTTTTAAAAGATTTTCCCCTCATCTTTATCTCTGGACTTACCGGTAAGAGAGTATTCAAGTGTTTAGAAAATGTCGGTAAAGTATATGCCAACTATACAAACAGGATCGCTACGGGCCCCTTGAATCGCCTGGTCGAGAGTCTCAGCGCGAATGCCCCCCCGGCCCAGGGTGGGCGGGAAATTAAATTGCTCTACGCCACCCAACATACTGCATCGCCTCCGACATTTGTGTTTTTTTCAAATTACCCCGATTTGGTTTCAAATTCATACAAACGTTTTTTGGAAAAAAATCTGAGGGCTAATTTTGATTTGCACGGGACCCCAATCCGCATGGTGTGGCGCAAGCGTCGGGCTTGATTTAAAAGGTCCAACAAAACTAGGAGAGCAGGGATGTGAAAAATTCTCTCACGCGGAAACTTTATTACAGCATAAGCGAAGTGGCCAAGATTACCCAGTTGCAGCCCTATACGCTGCGAGCGTGGGAAAGGGAATTCAGCTGCCTGCGACCCCGCCGTCTGCGGGGGAAAAACCGCTCCTACCGGGCGCGAGATATTGGCATAATAATTCTGATAAAACGCTTGTTGTACGATGAGCGCTATACCATTAAGGGGGTGAGCCAGAAACTTAAAAATGAACCTGATCTGGTGCGTCAGGCAGCTGAAAATACGACATTCTCCCCCGCCAATTTAAAGCCCGATGCAGCGCTGGAAGCGCAGCAGAAAGAGGCTCAAAAAGGGACTTCCCAACCCGCACGCAGGCCGGATGAGAGGAGGGGGGAAGCGGCTGCAAATAGCGCTGCCGAGACTCGAGAGGATTCCACAACGGCGCCCCGAGAAGAAGTCATAAGGGACTTGAGAAGAGCTCTCGCAATTGCGCGTAAGGAATTGAGAGACGCCCTAGAGCTTCTTAGGTAATTCCTTGGGGCAGAATTGATTTGTATTCCTCATTTGGGAAGTAATTTAAAACGATCTTGCCTAAATCTTTAGATTGGTCTATAATATTATAGTTAAGTGGGCATTAAAGCCCGCTTTTTTCTTAGGGGGTTTTCCGTTATTCCAGAATGTATTCAAATTGATTTAAAAGAGAGACTTAGCGAATTATTGGAACCCGTTGTTATGG
>CAXFTV010000363.1:0-4091 GCA_964005845.1 uncultured bacterium | reverse complement strand
CGGCCACGCTGCTGCACCAGCGGGGCCGCGACGTGGCCCTGGTGGACGCCCGCTTTCCGGCCGCCGGGGCCTCGGGGCGCAACGCCGGGTTTGTGCTGACCTCGCAGCGCGAAACCTACCCGGCACTCATCGCCCAGGTGGGCCGCCCGGCGGCCCGTGAAATCCTGGATATGGTGCGCGACAACATCGCCCGCATGCGCGCCCTGACCACCCAGTACGAAGTGCCCTTTGAAGAAGGCGCCATCCACCTGGCCGAAACCAGGGCCGAAGCCCGCACGCTGGAAGCGTGGGCCCGCGCCTACGAGTCCGATGGCATCGCCGTCGATTTCGCCCAGGGCGATCCCTATGGCGCCGGGTACGCAGCCGCCCTGCAGGTGGAAAACGATTTCATGGTGCAGCCGGCGCGCCTCACCGAAGCCATCGCCGCCGCCTCTGGAGCGACCTTCTACGACCACAACGAAGTCTACCGCATTGAGCCGCAAGACCAGGGCCTGCTCGTGCGCGGCCGCCGCGCCCACATCCGCTGCCGCAAGGTCTACATCGCCACCAACGGTTACGGCTGCGACCTGCACCCGCACCTGCGCCGCATCGTGCGCCCGGTGCGCGGCCAGATCCTCCTGACCACGCCGGTGGAACCCCTGGTCGACGTCGCCGGCATCACCGAATACAACTACTTCCGCCAGTTCGAAGATGGGCGTTTGATGATCGGCGGCGCGCGGATCTTTTTCGAGGAGCAGGAGTACACCGCCGAGGACGCCGTCACCCCGAATCTGCTAACGCACCTGGAGGAGTATTTGCGGCAGTGGTTCCCGGGCATCGACTTTGAAGTCGAGCGCCACTGGGCCGGCATCCACGGCTTCACCCCCGACCGCCGCGCTGCCATCGGCGCCCTCCCGGAGCTAGCGGACGCAGTTTTTGCCCTGGGCTTCAGCGGCTATGGCAACTCCATCGGGCTGCTGGCCGCCGAGCGCATGGTGGAGCTGGCTCTGGACGAACGCGACCCGGGTCCTCTCTCTGCGGCGCGCTTTGCCTGAAAGCGGCCGCCCGAGAAGTAGCAGTGGCAGTGCGCATCTCAACTTGCAGATCTGCCTTCAACGGCTCGATAGCTCCAGTTCCATGACGATTTCGATCTCGCCGCGGTAGGCTTCGCGGCTGCGAATCCGCCAACCGAGCTGGGTGTAGAAAGCATCGCGGTCCGGGGTAAAGAGATAGCAATTCTGGTGGCCCAATTTTCGCGCCTCCTCGCCCACCCGGCGCACCAGGGCGGAGCCGATGCCCTGGCGGCGAAATTCCGGGGCGACGTACACGCTGGCCAGCCAGGGAGACAGTTCCGGGTGGGTGTCCATGTCGTGGGCGACGAGGCTGGCCGAGCCCAGAGGGGTGGCGCCCGCACAGGCGACGAAGGTAGTGGGAATGGCTTCGGAGCCGCAGTGGTTCTGCAGCCGGGCAATGCGCCTTTCGAGCGCATCGCCCGGATTGAGGTAGGCCCACTGGGCCAGGTGCCAGCGCGCCAGGGTCGGGATCAACTCGGCGCGGTTGGCGAGATCGTCGATAAACATGGCTCTATGCCCCGATAATTACTGCCACCGCCGGCTTTTCAACCAGGTATGACGGCTGGCGCAGGCTGCTCTCATCCGCGCTTGAACCCCAAGGCCGGCGCGGATTTTTAGACAACTGCTAAATCTCCGGACGTCCCTGCACTCCGGCCTGTTCCAACGCCGTGGCCGCGCCCAACAAGGTGGCTTCGTCGCGATGTGGCGCCACCAGCTGCACGCCGATCGGCAGCCCCTCCCGGCTAGTGGCAAAGGGCACCGATATAGCCGGCGAACCAGTGAGCCCGAAGGTGGCGGTGATATTGGCCGCGTGCCCGGGCCCCAGCGCTGCCTCCTGCCCGTCGACGAGCAATTTTTCGGCCTCGTGTCCGTGGGCTGTATTGGGCGCCGTGGGGCACAGCAGCAGATCGTAGTGCTGAAAAAACTGCGCCATGTCCCGGGCCAGCAATTCGCGCTTGTCCAGCGATGCCAGAAAGTCTTCCAGGGGGGGCAGCGGCACGCCCAGCAACCCCTGGATCGAGGCGCTCAGCTCTTCCTCGCGGCCCTGGACCAAGGCCCTTAAATAATATTCGCCTTCGGCCACTACCATGGCCATGCAGACATCGATGGCCAGCCGCTCCCGCCAGTCGAATTCCACTGCTTCCACGACGCAGCCCATGTCCTGCAGGCTGGCCGCAGCCCTCCCCACCACCTGCTGGATTTCCCGCTCCACCGGAGCGAAGGGCCCTTCCTGGAAATAACCCACCCGCAGCCCTTGGATTGCAAAATCCCCTTCCTCTGGTAGCGCCATCGGCGGCGGCACCGCATAGGGATCCCGATTGTCCGGCCCGGCCAGCAGTGCCAGGGCCAGAGCCGCGTCGCGCACCGTGCGGGCGAGCGGCCCCACGTGCATGTGGCGGCACATCAGTTCGGGCCAGGAACCGGTCAGGGGAATCCGACCGTGGCTCGGCTTGAAACCGACGATGCCGCAGTAGTGCGAGGGCAGCCGATTCGAGCCCCCCAGATCGGTGCCGATGCCCAGCGGCGAAAGACCTGCGGCGATGGCTGCGGCCTCCCCCCCGCTCGAGCCGCCCGCGGTGCGCTCCAGATTCCACGGATTGAGGGTGCGGCCGAATACCTTGTTGCTGGTTTCGGCGCGCAGGGCGAACTCTGGCAGATTGGTCTTGCCCAGGAGAATGCCGCCGCCTTCTCTGAGTCGGCGCAGGGCCGTGGCATCGGCGGCGGGCACGAGATCGGAAAAAATGAGGGAGCCGCGCGTCGTGCGCAGGCCCTGGCTGTCGAAACAATCCTTGGCGGTAAAGGGAACGCCGTGCAGAGGACCGCGGATTTCGCCGCGCATCAGCGCGTCTTCGGCTTTCTGCGCCTGCTCCAGGGCATCGGCGGCGAGGGTGACGACGGCGTTTATTTTTGGATTGATGGCTTCGATGCGCTCCAGGTGGGCCCGCATTACTTCCACCGGAGAAAGGACTTTGGTGCGAATCTTTGCGGCCAGCTCGGTGGCATCGGCGCAATAGATCTCCTGGCTCATTTTTTAACCTCCTCTTCTGGCGCTGAAGACGGCCGCCAGGCGGCGAACAAGGGGACACACTACTCGTTTTCCCTCCCATAGGCAATGACCAGTTCCACATCCGTCAGCACCATATCCGCGCGCAGCTTAGGATGGCGCTCCTGTAGCGCCACCTCGACGCAGTGCCGGCCCTGGGCCACCTCCTCTGCCGCCATCGCAGAGCAGAGCCACACCGCCGACGACACCTCCGAGATCGGTGCGCCGAAGGGATTGCCGGCCTGGTTTTCCCGAATGTGGTAGCGCTGCTCGACCTCGTCGCGCTCGACCCCATCCCAAAGCAAGCGCACTACATCCCCCTTCACCCACTCCTCCAGCCGCACGCGCAGTTCCACCCGCACTGCCGCATCCGCTAGCGGATCGTCGGCCACTTCCAACTCGAACCTGGGACCGGCGCCGGTGAGCGTCGGCCGCAAAACCACCGGCACCTCGCCCCATATCCGATCGTACATGGCCGCCCCGCTCCAGGACCGCTGGCGGATTACCACTCGGTGGGTCGCGGCGTAGATTTTGTCCCGTCGGCGCAAAGTTTCGCGCCCCCCTAGTTGCGTCAGCAACTCGCGCCGGCTATCGCGGCCGGCGTACCAGTTGAAAATATAGATGCCGTGGGCGCCGGCGCGGTGGTAGCGGCTGGCCACGGCCCGGTTGCGCATCTTTTCCTTGTCCACCGCCGCTTCCGGACCGACGAACTTTATCAGGCCCGCATGCTCGCCCTCGGTAATCGAACTCAGCCACACATCCAGAGCGGGATAAACCACCACGTCCGTACCGCGGCACAACTCCAGGTAACCCGCCACATCGATCGCCGGATCCATGCCGTAGCCCCCCGCCGGAATCAGCATATCCACCAGCCCCTCCTCGATCCAGGCGGGCACATCATAGCCTATGCTGCGGCTCATTTCCAGCGTCCCGGCAACCCGCGCCGCCAGGTAGAAAGGCCGGCCCCGCCGCGCCGCCACTTCCTCCGTCACCTG
>CAXFTV010000362.1:0-6315 GCA_964005845.1 uncultured bacterium | reverse complement strand
CGGCGCAGCTTTTTCAGCTGCCTTTCGAGCCGCACCCGTTCCCGCAACATGCAATGCGGCAGCAGAGCCTCGATTTCGGCGCGGGAAGCCGGGCCGGGAGGGGCTTGTGTGGTTGGCGAATTTTTTGCGGACATGGGTAAAATCTATTTTTCGAGAAATCCATAGACTATCAGGACTTCGCGCCCAGCGGCGCAGGGCCAGATGGGGCTCTTGCCCCGCCCTTTTATGGCACCCGGAGCGCCCCTGTCCCGCTGACCCCACCCCCGCAAAACGCGACTGGAAAAGTCCCCACCTGCACTTCGAGTCCATTTATACAAAGTGAGGCACCAAGAGTGATTTAAAGTTAAGCATCGGCGTAACAGAAGCCAAAAAGGGCGCCGCGATTGATCTTTCGCTGCCGAAGTCTTATCATACCCTACTGTCTGAATTGGGTGCTCATGTACTCCAAAGATTAATTAAATGACACTAGCCATGACCCAGGGGCAAAGAGACGAACTGAACGGCCGGTGGCGGACCACGCGACTGGGGCCTGGGTTATGGGGCGAACTATACCAAGGGTCCAGGTTTCCAGTTTGCCCAGACGACAATCCCCCAGAATAACTAAAATGCTCTACCCACCCATTACTACAATTGACGGAGTTCATCTATGCTAATCGGTTATGTGAGTGACGAACGCTACGTCGCCGTACCAGAAGTTTTGCTCGAATTTGTCAACGAAAGAGATTCGTTCGAAGTGCGATCGCGGGCTTCCGGCGCCGTATACGCGGACCTGGAACCGGGAAACTATACCGCCATTCTCTACAAACCCGGATTCGGCTCCAAGCGAGTCCCCCTGCAATTGCCGCTCGCCGCACCCCACCACTTCCGCCTGCTCAGCGACGGCCTGCTGGGGTACATGTGGCCCAAGTGGGTACAGGGCGGTGAACAAGCCGAATTCCGCATGCACGCGGTAGAGGCATACAAACTGGAGTTGTGGCGCTATGGCTGGGAAAAAGAATTCATCCGCCCCATCGGCTGGTACGACGAGCACGGACCGCGGGCAACTATGCAGATCACGCCGGATGGAGACTATACCCAGAACGGCATCAAATGGAATTCCCAGGGTTATACCAGCCCGACTCACAAGCAGTACGTGAAAGCACCGGCGCGCTCGGGGCTGTACTACCTGCACGCCCGCGCCGAGTCGGGCCGCTTCTTTTCCTTTCCCTGGATCGTGGCACCGACCTCCCCGCAAGCCGAAATCGCGGTTCTGGCGGCCAATATAAACTGGAACGCCTACAACAACTACGGCGGCCGCAGCAACTACATCCACGCCGGCGAGTTCCCTCCCACCCCGACGGTAAACGCGCGCCTGGAGCTGGAGCGCTACACGGACTCCCGGCATATGCTCTTCAGCGCCAATACGTACGCGCCGCTTTCCTTTGACCGGCCCGAGCCCCTCAACCACATCGATGAAGACGAAGGTATCACCGATCCGATTGAGGGGCGCTCGAACTGCCACGTCGCTCCGGCCGAGTGGCGCCTTATGGGCTGGCTGGAACGCCAGGGTTACAATTACGATTTATACGCCGAGACCCAATTCCACAGCGGCGTTTTGGATCTGGACGCCTACAAAGTCCTGATCATCAGCGCCCACCCGGAGTACTGGTCCAGAGACATGTATTGCAAACTCAAGGCCTGGGTTTTCGAACGCGGTGGCAAGCTGATGTACCTGGGCGGCAATGGACTCAACTGCGAGGTCGAGTTCCTCGACGACTACACCATGGTGATACACAACGGCAACCAGGGAGGCGCTTTTAGCCACATGCAGAAACTGGGCAAGGAGAGTCGCTTTGATCTGCGCTACGAATCCGAGGCCAAACTGCTCGGCGTGACCTGCTCCGAAACCGGCATCATGACCGGTGCGCCCTACGAGGTCATCGATGCAGCCCACTGGATTTACGCCGGCACCGGGCTCAAAAACGGCGATATATTCGGCGAAAAATACCTGCACATGCGCTGCCCGGGCGGCGCCTCGGGCCACGAAACCGATAAAATGACGGTCAGCTCGCCGAAAAATGCCGTGCTGCTGGCCAAGGGCCTGAATCCAGACGAGGGTGGGGCCGAGATCGTCTACCACCAGACCGAGAGCGGCGGCGAGGTCTTTTCGGTGGGTTCGATTTCCTACCCGAGTTCCCTGCCAGTGGACGAAAACCTGTCGCGCATCACGGCCAATGTGCTGGAACGGTTTCTGCAATAATTCGCCAATATATCGACTTCGGGACCGGGGGGATACTTTGGCCGCCCGGCGTTTCGCGGGAGCTCGTGGTAGGGCGGCCAGAAGCGGGTCTGAAACGTCTCGGTCATCATAAAATGCCAGAGGCGTGGTTGGCCGCGGCCCGGCGCCAATCTCCTAAAACCCTGGCAATTGCGGCCTGCCGACGGCACCGCGGCATTCGAGGAGCAAGGCACGATGGAAACAGAGTATCAGCATCGCACCGACAGCATCGCAGAAAAGTTGCGGCTGCTGCGCAAAGCACAGCGCCAGGGCAACTACGATTTTGCCCTGGCGCTGGCAGATTCTATCAAAGACACCCTGACGTTTGAAAAACAGACGCGGGAACCCGCAGCGGAGAAACCCCTCGGTGCACCGAACTCCGGGAAGGTAGCCGATCTGCCGGCGGCATGGGCGCAGTGGGCGCGCGGCTGGTCCTTCTACAAGGTCGTGGCACTGGACGAAAAAGCCGGCCTGGAACGCCGGGGGGAACCGGTGGACCTGCCGCTCGCTTTTGGTGTCGCTCAGAGCACGGATCTGCGCCGCGAACTCCGCGTCGCGGAACTGGACTCGGCTACCGGTATCTTGCGCGAGATACCCAGTCAGGTCTACGGCGAAAACTGCCGCCGCGACACCAGGAGTTGCCACCTGGTCTTCCTGGCCGATGTCGCTGCAAAGGGCAGGACGGAGTACCTCGTCTTCCATGGCAACCCCGATGCAGAATTGCCCGACTACACCACTGATCTGGAGGTGAGCGGTGCCGGTTGCGGACTGGAGATTGCCAACAACCACTTCACCGCACACCTATCGCGGCAGATGGGACAGCTGGAAAGCCTGACCTACCGCCGGGGCTTCGGGGCCGTTCCGTACGGCGCCCCCCTGGAACTGGTCACCGGCGGCGAGGGCCACGGCGAACCGCCCAACATCGACTGGGGGCCCGACTACTACGCCTCGGACAACTTTCAAAAGTTCCGCGTCACCGGCTGGGCGCGCTGTCCAAACTACGAAGTGATCCAGGGACCGCTCTGCGTGCAGGTGCGCCGCTGGGGATTTCCCCACAGCCCCGTTCACCCACTTTTCACTCCGAGCCGCCTGCATATGACCCTCACCTATACCTTCTATGCCGGCCGCCCCTATTTCCTCAAAGCGGTGCGTATGGATGCGCTCAAGAGCTTTGAAACCCAGGCCATACGCGACGACGAGTGGCTGTTCTGGGGCTTGCCCTTCACCGATAGTCTGTGGATGGCCGGCGATGGCGTGCTGCACGAAGGGGAGGTGGCCGAAGAGCGGCAAAACGATCTGTGGGGCGTCGGCTTTTTCAACCGCGAAAGCCGCGATGCCTTTGTCGCCTTGCGACTTGAGCATGAAGGCGAAAATTTTTCCGGCACAATCCAGCACAACGGCCCCCCATCGACCAACTACTTCGGCCGCGGTCAGGTCTGGTGCCGCACCCCCCTGGAGGCCAAGACCTCGTTTAAAACCGGAACCGCCCTCAAGCAGCAAAGCGCCTACCTGACCACTCCGTACCCGGAAGAGGGCGGCGCCGAGATGGTACAGAACTGGCGCCGCCAGCTGGTCGAGCCCCTGGCGGCAAGAGCGGGCAAACTGCCCCGACAGCGCAGGGCAAAAGCAAGCGGCACCCTGGCCCGTCACGGCGAAGCCGCCCTGGGGACCGCCGGCAAGGCCACCCTGGCACTCAAGCACCGGGTGTGGGAAGCGCTCCGCCAGGTGCAAGACGACCAGTTGATGAATGCGGATGGCAATGTCGTGGATATGGGATACATCTACGATGTGCGGGTGCGCGCCGACCTCGTCCACATACTGATGACCATGCCGCATCGAGGTCGCCCCAAGTTCAACTTCATCGCCAATCCGATCCGCGACCGCCTGCTGCAACTGGACGGAGTGCGCGAGTGCATTGTAGATTTTACCTGGGAGCCGGCCTGGACCGCACAGCGGCTGAGTGCTGCCGGACGCAAGGAGATGGGGCTGGATCTTTGATGCGGCAAAATGCCGCGGGCGCAGGCCCTCTGCCCCTTGCCCGCCATATCGCAAGAAAGTTATATTCATAAACTTCGCCCAACGAGATCATACGAGGAGCAAGACAATGACTGAAAACACAGCCAAAAAAATCCAGCCACAGAATCTGGAAGCCTTCTGCATAGCAGCCATGGAAAAAGCCGGTCTGAGCCGGGAAGATGCCGAACTCAGCGCCCGCGTCTTCGTCAAAACCGATACCTGGGGTACCTTCACCCACGGCACCCGGCAGATCCGCGGCCTGATGAAAAATGCGCGCCGCGGCCGCCTGGTGGCTAGCGCCCGCGAAAAGATCATCGCCGAAGGCCCGGCATTTGCCATCATCGACGCCTGCGACGGCATGCCGCCGGCCATTTCCCACCGCGCCGTGGAACTGGCAATAGGCAAGGCCAGGGAAAGCGGCATGTGCTACGTCGGCATCAGGGGCAGCAGTCACTACGGCGCCGCCGGTTATTACGCCAACATGATCGCCGAGCACGACATGATCGGACTGTCTATGTGCAACGTCGAACCCTGCATGACGGTGCCGGGCGGCAAGAGCAAAATCCTGGGTACCAATCCGATCGCCTATGCGGCGCCGACCGGCACCGAGCGCACGGTCATGCTAGACATCGCCACCAGCGCGGTAGCAGCCACCAAAATCTTTGCGGCCAAAAACGAAGGGCGCAGCATTCCGGATACCTGGCTCGTCGACGACGATGGCATCCCCACAACCGATCCCAACAATTATCCGGAGCAGGGCGCACAGTTGCCGATGGCCGGTCACAAAGGCTACGGCCTGGCAGTGCTGGTGGAAATCCTCACCGCAACCCTGAGCGGCTCGGCCATGATGAGCGGTGTGTACAGCTGGGTATCGGACGACGAGGAACCCTCCAATCAGGGGCATGCCTTCCTGGTCATCAACGCCGGCGCCATGATGCCCTTGGAGGAATTTCACGCGCGCATGGGTGCGATGTGCACCGAGATCAAAGGGGCCGAAACCGCCAAAGACGGCGCCATCTTTCTCCCCGGCGAAATGGAGTGGAACAACCGCGAGAAGGCCCTGATCGAAGGCATCGCCCTGCCGGAAGACGTCCTGATCAGCCTGCGCGGCCTGGCCGCGGACAGCGGCCTGGATGCGGCGGATTTCAACCTGGATCTGGGATAGCTTTTTGGCTCTGAAAGCAACTGGAACGGCGGCCAATATTGCCCTTGCAGCCGCGGCGATACTGGTTTGTCTGGCCGTGGCCGAAATTGCTCTCAGAACATTTTCGTCCATCGGGCCACGCTCGGGGCATTTTGAACCAGAGACGGCTTTTGAAAACGAGCTAACGCCCAGGACGGCGGTTTTTGCGGCCAATTATTCCGGCGTGCTGACCAGCAGAGACTTCGAGATACCATATGAATTGAATTCGCTGGGTTTTCGCGAGCGCGAACTCGATTTTAAAGAGCTTTCGCGGAACAGGCCCTATCTATTTACCGGTGATTCGTATTTCCATGGATGGGGCGTCAAGCGGGATACCCGGATTAGCGAACGCTTTGCGGCAATACTTCAATCCAACAATGTGGAAGCCGAGGTCCTGAACCTCGCCTTTCCGGGTTTTGGCACCTACCAGTACCTCGACATACTGAAACTCTACGCCGAAAAGATCAATCCCCGCCTCGTTATCATAGGCTTTTTTATCGGCAATGATTTCCTCGACGATATCGCAACGACAAAGCGAGGCCGGCGCTCAGATCGGCAAGACGAGAAATTTCTGCAACTATACACCCACGATATAAAAGCGCTTTTGAGAGCTTTCCTGCGGAGTTCGCCGCTGGTGAATATGGCCAGATATTCTCTCTGGGAGATCGAATTTTTCCGCTATTTTTTCGCGAAGCTGTCCATAGAGAACGACAGAATAATTCTTTATAAAAGAGAAGATAGTTTACTCCAGGACACGTTTTACAGCGCGACATTTGCCGCATTCGAAGAAATCGCAAAATTCGCACAAAGGCGGGAATTTTCCCTTCTCGTCGTCCTGGTTCCGGACCATTTGCAAATT
>CAXFTV010000361.1:0-16262 GCA_964005845.1 uncultured bacterium | reverse complement strand
GAATGAGCGTGCAAGTGCCGATTGCTGGGCCAGCCCGCTCGTAAAGGTGATTTTATCAACACTCGAGATCTTGCGCGACGGTTGCTTGCCCTGGGCTTTGAGGCGCTGTACACTCTCCTCTTCGAGTCGATCAATTTCCTCTCGCAGCTGCCCGATCTTCGCAGCGCTGAAGGCATCTTCGACCACGGTGTAGCCCTTGTGATCCAAATCGTCCGCCTGCTCCTCGCTGAGGATTTGCAGGGGGGCATCCTTGCGCGTCGGTAAGAGCGAAGGATACTTGCTCGAAGCAGTGAATTCCATGGCCGGGTGTCGTGGCAATCGGGCATTATGGCGTGCGGCTGGTGTCGGCTCATCGCCGGTCGACCAGCGGGGGATTCCGTCGAAATCGATCCGCTCCCACAATACGTGTGGCCATTCCTTGAACGTACTGGAGATGTAGTGGCATGCATAGACCTGGCGAAAGACACTGGGGTCGCGGCCCATCAATCCTCGGTGCCACAGATGGCCGTCGAAGATCACTGCAGCTCCTCTCTTTGCTACGATGTGTACCTCCTCCGCCCCTGCCGCCTGGTTTTCCTCGAAGATCTCCTTCTTTAGCCTGGCACCCAGCTCCGGGTCGCCAGAGTGCGTGCGATTACCTGCCCACTTTCCCGACCGGAGGTCGTCGTGGTGAATTTTGCGCCGGAGATGGCCGCCTGTCTGCAGCGCGAGCGTGCCGGTCTCCTCGTCCACGTCCACGAGCGGAATCCACACCCCAATGCAGCCCGGAAGCGGGGTTCCGTCGCAGTGCCAGCGCTGCGACCACTGGCTGCCCTTCCACCAGTAGTGGCTCTTGATGCCCTCGGGCTCGTCCCCGCCCAGAGCATCCTTGAGCGGTCCGCGAAGCTTCGGGTGCAGCATGAAGTCGCGGCAGACGGGGTCGTGGATGTGGCACTGGTCGGCGTCGATGAGATGGTCGGCGCCTGCCGCCGGCGGGACGATTCCCCGGACGGTAATTTCGCCCGCGTGCACGGCGTCCATATGGCGGATGAGCCCGTCGCACTCGGCGGCCGTGAAGAGCGCGGGCAAGACGACCCACCCGTCGCGGGCATATTTCTGCCTCTGCGCTGCGGTGAGTCCCGCACCCTCCGCCATATTCGGGCGCAGGAGGTTCGGTTGCCTTTGTTCGGAGCCGGACATTTCAGTTAATTGGCAGCCAGGGGTTTGCGGCTGCGGTGGCAAAACTCCGGCGCGATGCTGCCTCATCTGCTTCTGCAGCAGGCAGACGGGGTTGCGGCGGCAGTGGACCCAGCGCCGCTGGTAAGGCTGTATATTTGGCCGGAGTTTCAGAGGTGGTAAGAGCATCAAATGTCATTTGGAGAAATAGTCCCTAACTTGATTTCGGTTGAACCGCTGACTGGGGTGCCGGGTTGGATGAACGGGTAGTCACGGTTTTAAGGAAAGGACATTCAAAGCCGTTGTCAATTTTTTATACTGGCGCTCGGGCATCGGCTTTAGAGTGCGGGTAGTGGGGATTGGGGGAAATGGCGGCGCGCTGGGGCGATTGTGGGTCCACGCGAATGCCCACAAGCCGGGGTACGGGATAATGCACCCTGCGGGGCGCTGCTCCAGGGGTACAGAGGAGCTGTATCGTCCGCTTGGCGGCGTGCACATAGGCTTGACTCAGAGCAGCTGCGCACGCCGAGGTTCAGCACGCCCGCACCCAGGTAGAGGTCTTTGCCGGTCCCCATACCATCCACGGGGTGGAGACCTTCGATTTTTGCAAGGGCATTTGGATTGGCCGCAGTTAGGCCGCTGGTGAGCAGGCAAGGTCTCCTGCGCTGCTTGACCGTACAGGTGCAAATTTCTTTTATACTTCCCATGTGCACTCCGATTCAGCTTAAAACGGCGTCTTTCCCATGGCTGCAGCTTCTGAACCTCCATCTCGTCCTGGTCCTTGTTGCGGGGGGGAAAGCAGTGTGGGGAAGTGGGGGTGAAGAGCCGCGCCTGGGGCTTGCCGAGGTGGTGCCTTCGCGCTCCTTTCTGGTGCGCTCGTTGCCCGCGTACCGCAATTACGCCTTTCAGACCTATACCAACTATCCGGATCATACCTTTCCCTATGCGGACCGGCCCCGGGCCTTTTTCGGGGGGTTCGGCAATTACCTCATTACCGGGTACGAAATCTACACCTGGAACGAGGAGCGGCAAAAGGGGCTGGAGTACGGCAGCTCCATGTTCAAGGACATGAACGTCTTTCGTCCGATCTTCGATCACGTGCTGGTGGCGCGCGACGGTTATAAGAACTGGGGATACAGCGCCATGGTCGGCGACGGGCTCATCGCCCGCTTCACGCCGCTGACCTTGTCCAAGGTAGACTTCAATGGCCTGCGGCTGGACGTGGCCACCCCTTATGTGCAGTTCACCGGTCTGGCCTCGCGTCTGGAGCGCCAGCCCACCAATACCGTCACCGCGCCCTGGATGATCGACGAGGTCCACTACTCCGACAACAACACTCTGTTGCTGGGCGCCCGGGTGCAGGGCCAGGTGGGCGCCTTGCAACTGGGTCTGAACGGCGTCAATATGCACGTCTACCAGAGCAATGGAACGAGCAATAGCATCAGGGGAAGATTGCGCTCTAATCAGCCCTTGGTGGACTGGATCGTGGTGCGCTTCACCGACGACTCGCCGCAGGACGAGCGCGGCGGGGCCGTGGTCCAGGAAGTGCAGCTTATCGTCAACGGCCAGGCGCGGTCGGATCTGCAACCCGGGGTGATCCGCCATCAGCGCGGGGTGCAGACCCGGGTAGGTACGGTATCCCGCCTTACCAACGAATTTCGACCGGTGCTCTATATGCGCTTACTGGGGGTCGTGCCCAGCGAAGGCAGGACCTTTTACCGCGGGCGAGAGATCCCCCTCTTTGCCGACTACTTCTACCGCGCCGAGTACGAAGAGGGTGCGGATGTGAGCGGCAATACCGAGCTGGAGGGATTGCTGGCCACCTTTGCGGTGGAGTCGCCGCAGCAGGTGTTGCAGGCCGACGGGGACGAGCAATTGATCTTTTTATTCGATGTGTCGCAGGAGTCCCATGTGGAAGAGGTAGCCATCGAGGCCGTGCTGGCCAACGACTACCGGGTGGAGGTGGCCACCCTCTGGGAGGAGAATCCCAATGCCCGGAACCGGGAGACCCAGTTCCGCAGTACCAATTACCGGACGGTGCGGCGTGCCCCGGGCAATGTGCAGGACCTGTCGAACCTGGGCAAAGTGCGCTTCGAGGTGGGCGAGAACACCGCTCTTTTTACCTATAGCGCCGATGTCCACCTGGCCCTGGCCGGGGTGGAGATCCGGGGCGAATACGCGCGTTCGGCACTGTATTCGCGCTATCCGGTCCGGGTACAGGACACGCCGATTTTCGAACGGGGTCCGCGCTTCAGCGACGAGGGCACGGCCTATTTCCTCAACGCGGTGCGCTGGTTCGGGCGCGGCCGGGTGGGCGCGGAGTACTTTTCCATCCAGCCGGATTTCCAGACGGAAATGCGCATCTATCTGAAAAGGGAGCAAGGATTCGAGGGCGGCGACCTGGCCGGTCTGACCAACGAAATGCACTACTGGCGCCTGGTGCAGGACAACGAGGACGGAGACTGCTATCCCGACGCCCCCATGGGGCACGTGCTGGCCCGGGGCCGGGAAAGTGTCGACGTGGATCCCGACGGGGTTTTTCCGGGGCAGGACGAGGACAACGATGGCATTCCCGATATCAACCGCAACTTCAACAGTTTGCCCGACTATGTCGAGCCCTTCCTGATGTACTACGTCGATTCCAGCGACTACTTCTACGGCCTGGACCGCAATAACAACGACGATCCGGATGTGCGAGAGGACGATCTGGATGTGGACTATCCCTACGAATACGACCAGCGCGGTTTCCATTTTTTCGGCCAGTGGGATCTGACGCGACACTGGTCGCTGGGAGCGGGACGCTACGATGTGGAGCAGATCTCCGGAGGTGGGCGCAACCAGTCCACCTACGGCTTGTTGAACTACCGGCGTGCGGGTAGCGGACGGCTGCGGCAGGTGTTCTTCGAGAACAATTTCCGCCGCGTGCGCGACGATATCGCCGACGAGTTTTCATTGCTCTTCGAAAAACCCGTGCGCGGCGGCGTGAAAGCCGGGGACGGCGGCGCCGAGATCACGGTCAATGCCTTCTTCGTCAAGCAGCTGCAGGAGGATCCCCTGCTATACCGCGATAGCTACGTCAACGAGACCTACTTCGAGGGCCGCTTCGAGCCCTGGTCGGATCTCAACGTGGTGCAGAAATTGCGCCTGCGGCGCAACTGGCAGCTGGGGGGGGCGTTGCCAGGCGGTCTGGTTCAGCGCGACCGGCGGCTGGATCTGGCCGCCTGGGTGAGCCGGGTGGACTACACCTGGTACTGGGGCCGGCTGCAGATCCAGCCGCAGGGCAAGTTCTCGCTGCTCAAACTGATCGACCGCGATGCCGAT
Source organism: uncultured bacterium (assembly GCA_964005845.1). GTDB lineage: Bacteria > Latescibacterota > UBA2968 > UBA8231 > UBA8231 > CAXFTV01. Next base: position 11,786 of record CAXFTV010000361.1, on the reverse strand, counting down.
CGACTGCCGGGTGGCGCCTACGCCAGCCGCGATCTGCGCTCGGAGTTCGCGCTGGTCCCGATCTTGCGTTTGGAGTTGCCGGTGATGTCGCGCTCGGCGCTGCAAGTGGGGTTCCAGGGCTTGGGGCCGCTGCCTTACTTTCTGGAGGACGGCGTGGAGGGGCGCAATAGTTTCGCACAGCGCACGGTTTTCGTGAACGCGACGAATCGCTCGCGTTATTTCGGCTACGATTTGCATACGATCGTGGGCTTTCAGCGGGATGTGAAGGAGTTCGACGATGCGGCGCGGCGGGGGGATGGATTCGCTGCATTGACATTTTTTGCGCGGGCCTTGATTGGTTTTACTGAATACAGCCGACCGTTGTAGGGCTTATGCATTTTGCAGCCGTACTCGCATTTATTACTTAAATGGTACCGGGGCGTTAAGTATGGGAAACCCAAAGCCCCTTGCCCATTTTATTTTGCCGCTCAGGCATCGGCTTTAGAGTGCGGGTAGTGGGGATTGGAGAACCGCGGGAGCGCTGGTGCGACCGGCGTGCGCGTCTGCAGTCCGGATCCATACGGGCGATGCGCCCGATGGTTTGCTGCGCCAGGGGCACAGAGGGGCCGTGCCGACAGGTAATCAGACCCGTCGGCACGGCCGGGAACAACGGCGTGGAGTAACTCGGAGACTCGCCATAGCTCTTTTGCCACTGCGCGAGGCGGCGTGAGCAGCCGATCAGCCAATCGGGTTGACTAGCTTGCAAACATCGCCGTTGCGAGTATGGCGGTTAGTGCTCAGAACTCCAGGGAAAAGACCTCTGCTCGAGCCATGTGAAGGCGCACCGATATGGTCTTGCCCCGAAGTGCTGAGAGATCGCTCTTGCCCTTCCAGGTGACGACCTGATCCAGCTCGTCTCCCGTCAGTACATCCACGTCATCCTTGCTGAATCCCTCCAGCGTTTTGGTCTCGCTGATCGGCAGGGTTGGTGGGGTGACCAGCTCGACCTTCACCCAGCCTGCCCGCTTGGTGCGAAAGTTGATTCGCAGCTCGCTGCCGTGGCAGGGCCGGCCGATGGTTGTCACGCGGCCCTCCACCGGTGCTTCCAGGCCCACCAGACGGTTGCGCTGCCAGATCGCCCAACGGAACTCCGCCGGCGCCTCCGGCTTCCCGTGGTCGTGGCGTCTGTAACTCCCGTCGTAGGCCAATCCCCACTCGTCGTCGTTGAGCGGCACCAGGTTGGGCCCAGCATGGATCATGCCGTACTCGCGTTTCCCGCTTGCGCGCGAAATAATCGGTCGGCGCTCGGGGCGGTCCCAGTTCCAGCCATCGCGGCTGACGGCCAGCTGCACGTCGAGTTCCGAATCGAGCCGGTGGTATATCGACGGAAACATCAAATAGAGACCCGACACACCCGGGTAGGCGCAGTAGGCAGGGGTGTAGATATCGTCGGTCGGGGGATCCTGGGCATCGGTGGACAACACATATTGCGGTGGATGCCAGTTGCCGAACTCCTTGCCTCCCGAACGCCGCAGCGCCCTGCGGCCGCGGACGCCGTACTCTGGCTCCTCGGGAAATCCTCGCATATAAGCCACATATTCGCCAGTGTCCGGGTTGTAGGCCGCCACGTTCTGGCTGTCCAGGGGCGTCCCGCCGACGTTGACCAGCGGATCTTCCAAAACGCGCCAGCGCAGCCCGTCGGCGGAGACGGCGCCGAAAAGTGCGTTGTCTCGCCACACATTGAACTGCTCGCGCACCGCCGCCATCGTGTTGCGCGCCGGGTCACTGGAGGCGCCGGTTTTCTGGCCGAGCTCGCGAAACTTCGGCCAATCCATCTCCGGGTCGATTTTGCCCTCGCGAAAGAAGATCGTTTTAGGGCAGATCGCCTTGTAGCGCTCTTCCGGGACGGCGGTCGGATCCGCGAAAACTACGTCGATTTCGAATTCTTCGTGGCTCGAAATCAGGTTGTTGGCAGTGGAACCCTGGTAAGCGCACAGCCCCAGCTCCGGTCGTTGCCAATCCCAGCCGTCGGAGCTTTCCTGATACGAATTGTATCGCCCTCCCACGTCGCCCTGGGACCAGTACCACATCCGATAACGCCCGTTCTCGTGCATCACACACGGATAGTTGATCGATGCTGTTTCCCATGGTTTCTCGGCTCGTATGATCGGCTCCGACAGCCGCGCTTCCTGAATCGCAAGTCCGACCCCCTCGGGCGGATCTTGAAGCCAGGTGGCGCCGTTTTCGTGCTGTCCGGCTTGACCAGGCCAGATCTCGTACCAATCGACAAAGGGTTTGAGTACAGGACCGTTCTTTTCCACGACATTTCTCCTTGTTCTTGAGTTTTGTTTGCTAAGGCCGCTGGCGGCAGTCATCGCGGCGCGCAACTCGGCGAGGGATTTCGTACTAGCAATCCGGTTGGCTTGGTTGCAAAGGGCCGAGCGCCGCTAAAACTGGTTTGATAGCTGCGGCCTCGGCGGTTGCAAAGCGCTGTTGGAGGTACAATTTCCGAAGATTATCAAAGTAATTCAGCTTTCAGAGATTATTTTAATATGTGCGAGCATTTTATCCCTGGTCTCGGCCATTAATTTATCGAGATCATCTAAATTCATACCTTCTGTCGAAATTGGATCCATTGCTTCAATTACAACTTTTCCAGGCTTTAACTTCCCAAGATCAAATGTTTTTTCGTACTGAGAAAAGACGACCGGCTGAATTGGAAGTTGTCCTTTAATTGCAATTAGAAATGGTCCTTTTTTAAATGGTAGAAGTCCACGTCCTTTTGAGCGTGTTCCCTCGGGCATGATCCAAACATTGCAGTTGTCTTCTTTTATCGTTTGCGCCACTTTGTCCATTACGGACCAGGCTTTCTTATGGTTGCCACGATTAATTAAAATATTTCCTGCTAACCAGTACATTTGTCCGAAAAAAGGTATTTTTAAAATTTCTTTCTTACCTAGAGAAACAGTTCTTCTCGGTACAATAGGGCCGACAAAGAAAATATCTAAATTAGATTGATGATTAGAGATGATAACGTGATTCTTTATATATCTAAAACCTTTCGGATATTTGGTTTTAATTTTTACCTGTAGAAAAATCCAGCTTAGCCAGGAACAGTAATTAGCAATAAAATAAGAATTTCCACGATTGGCAGGTCTAAACATACAAATCGGAATCCAAAGAATAGTTCCAATAATTAAGAATAATCCCGCAAGAAATAATCGTATATACTTTAAAATCATAGTTAGATTATAGCACAAAGTTATTAAAAAGAGTAATCCTTAGAGCATATACAGGTGGTGATAAGGCCCTGGTAGCCGAGCGCAATATCGATTTTTCAATTCTTGGGAAATGAGAGATGCTGCAGGGCGGCTTCTGCATCTCCCGCTACCAGCACGATTCTTCCCCTCGCGCTTGCCCTTGTACCAGGTTGAAGGTCGCCCAGCGAGAGGTTGGAATGGATGCAGGCGTGTGCGTCCTGGTTGTCCCATATTTCCGCAACTGTTTCCCATGCGACTCCAACCGTGAAGTTGCGACACCGACTGGTGCGCAGTATCGCTCCCGTGGTTGCGGCCGTCTTGCTCAGGGCACCCCAATAGGCCGGTGCGTGATAGCGGATCGGGTTTTGTCCTTCGACGAGATAGTGTGTGCGACGGGGATCACCCGTACCCCGATCGGTGCTCTCCAGCGGCGTCAACTCCCCCTCGACCACAATATATGTCCGCTCGAGATCGGGATCCTGAAAGTTCTCGCCGGGATAACCCAGACAGATAATACCAGAAATATTTTCCAGCAACGTTTCAGAGACGTTTTTCGCCGTCAATTTGAGTTCCAAACCATATTCGGTATGCCAGACGAGGACGCGATACCAAAGGCCCTTGATGAACTTCAGACCCAAGCGCTCGACATTCTCGTTACTGTTCAAAGCAGCCAAATCCCCGTCGTCGGCCTGCCACTCGTGCCAGATAGACCCCTCTGCGGTGGGTCCCTTCCAGTCCACAGCTGGATGGTAGTGTGTGAGGAAGGAGCCCTGGTCGCAACTTATGGCTTCGGGAAGGCGAAGGGTCCAATTGGCCTTTGCGTAGTGTGCAACGACTTGCAGTTCTCGATGACCTTCGACCGCATTCGACCGCAGAGCGGATGAGACCGCCGTGCCGATTCCCGATCTTCCGTATCCATTCCCGCAATAGAAGAGTCTCAGCCTCGCATCCTCCTGAACGACGGCGGGGTAGGCTACCATCTGGCGTTCCCATCCGTCCCCCACGGGGCCCAGTGTGAGATCATCTCCATAATGTTTGCCCTGATGCCAGGAGATGCCGTCGTCGGATTCGGCATAGCAGATGGAGTAGAATCCCCAGCGCGTACCGATTGCGGAAAATACCATGCGAAACGATCCGTCAGCTTCCTGCCAGACAACGGGCCCGGCCGCGGCGACGTCAATATAGTCGCGATCCGGGTCGCGAAACATCACCGCCCCCTTTTTCTCCCAACTGATTCCGTCCGCAGAAACCGCGCAACAAACGATTTTTTGTTGATTCAAGAATAGGTCGTCTCCCAAAGTCGGGCATCCCGTGTAGTAGAAGCGCCACTCGAAATTTCCGTTTCCAAGTTCGGCCCGGATTACCGACCCACCGGCGACCCCCTGGCAATCGGGATCGCCTTCCACATGACTGGCTGAAAGGATGGGATTGTATTCGCACTTTGCGAAGGATCGGCCATCGTCGGAAAAGGCGAGCCCAATTCCGGGGAATGCGGCAAGGCCTTCTCCCAGTCCTGAATTCCCCGTGTAGTACAGGTGCCAACGGTGCCCAAACTTGACGACGTGTGGCAATACGACCCAGTTGTGATCGAAGGAACCAGGTGTCCCCCGGTCGAGGATGACACCGCGGCGTTCCCAGGAGTGAGGGGCTGAGACCGGCGCCGTAGCCAGACAAATCCTCTGATTGCCATTAGCATCTGCGGCGGAATAGTAGAGGTGATATTCGTCATTTATGCGCAGTGCAAAGGGATTCATACAACGATGGGACTCAAATTCGGAGTCGGGAAGCGGAGTGAGAACCGGATTCGCTTGGTCGCGGATCCACCAGAAGTTTCTGTTGAGGGCTCGGTTGGCGATTGGCATAAGAATGCCTCCAGTTTGCAGTGGGATATGCTTGGCTAGATGGGACCACCTCGACAGATGGAACAGGGCGGGGAATTCACAGTCCTTTTTCCATATTTATCCTAGCGCTCAGGCACCGGCACTAGCGCGCGCAGGTGGAAAGTGGTACATAATGGAGAACCGCTGGAGTAGTTGCGGGCCCGGCGTGGGTGAGCGAAGCGGATCTATGCAGGGTGAAAGCTCCCGTACGCCGACCGCTTAGCGGAACGGTCGGCGGACGGGAGGCAAGGGTATTGTCCAACTCGGAACTCATCAGCGGCCAGCACATCGAGCCCATGGGCACCCTATCGGAAGGCCGTAAATTCTCTTTGCGTGCAGCCGTAAATCATCCGTCGACCCGGTATTTTTCTACTTCTTTCATAACTAGCCCGGTGCCCAGTCCGGGTTTGGTCGGCACTTTGAGGTAGCCGTCTTCGACTTCGGGCGGATCGGTCAGAAGGTCGTCGCGCCAATCGGCGTCCTGCTCTGCATCGACGAATTCGAGCAGGAGGGCATTGGGGATATTGGCCATCAGCTGCAGACTGGCCATCGTCGCCACCGCGCTATTGGGATTGTGGGGCGAGACCTGCATATAATAGCTCTCGGCCATCGCGGCGATTTTCTTGGTTTCCAGGATGCCGCCGCAGCGCACCACATCGGGCATGATCATATCCACCGCCTGTGCCGCGATCAAATCGCGGAATCCAAAGCGGGTATAACGGCGCTCACCGACGCAGACAGGGACATTGAGGGCCGCTTTGACCTGGGCCAGCGAATCGATGTTTTCGGGACCAACCGGTTCTTCGTAAAAGATCAGGCCGATCTCTTCGAGACGGTTGCCCAGGCGAATGGCGGCACTGACGGTGTAGCGGATGCCGACGTCGGTGGCGATATCGATCTGGTCGCCGACGGCCTCGCGACAGCGGCGCATATGCGCAAGGGCCGCCCGCTCCTCGGCCAGGCTGATCGAGCGCGGCAACTCGATGCGCTCGCCCGGCGGGAGCGGAGCAACGGGAAAATAGGCTTTGATCGCAGTGCAGCCCTTTTCGGCTAGCAAGGCGCACTGCTCGGGAGTCGCGGCATGACTGTAGAAGCGGACCCGATCGCGGCAGGGACCGCCGATAAGATCGTATATCGGCCGCCCGAGGGTCTGGCCGACGATATCCCAGAGGGCGATCTCGATGCCGCTGATTGCGGCAATAACCGCTCCGGTCTGACCGATCTGATCGAGGGCGCGGTACATGCGGTGATAGAGGTACTCGATGTGGAAGGGATCTTCGCCGATGACGAACTGGCTGAGGTCCTCGATAGCCTTTTTGATGATCGCGCCACCCGGCCAGTTGGTCGCATCGCCGAGACCGACGACGCCCTCGTCAGTACAGACCTCGACAAAGACCCAGGGCGAACGCTCACCCCGAGCCGAGCGCACTAGGTGGGTTTTTATCTGGGTGACCTTCATATCATATTGTCCTCTCACTAAACCGGGTCGAAGAGATGCTTCTGTACCTGGTTCCGGACGAGGGTGGGGGTGTCGGGGACGTTTCGGTCCCGTTAGTCCCCAGATCTTTTCTGGGGATCAGGGGGTGCTATGGGTCGCAGTGGTCATGGTAGAATCTTCGCCTCAGGGTAGTTCGATAAAACCGCGGACGTCGCAGATGAAACGGTCGCCCATCAGGCCGCAATCGTATTTGCTGCCGCCGCTCATCCCGGCAAAACGTCCGCTGCCGCCGTAGTAGGTGGCGGTGCCGACGGCGCGACCGTCCTTGACTTCTCCCGACCAGCGCTCGAAATAATACGAGCCGTCGGCAAAGATGAACTTGCCGTAGCCCTGATTCTTACCGCTCCCGTCGGCGCGATAGTCGCCGGTGCCCTGGATCTCGATTTTATAGGGTGGCTCTTCGGGGCCTTCGAGCCGGGTGCCAACCCCTTTGGCGCTGAAGAAGGCGAGGATATGGCCGGGTTCGTCTCCGACTTCCATGGTCTCGCTGGCGGTAGACACGTTGATATGCTTGGCATAGAACTCGATTCGCTCGCCGGAAAGGGCGGAGTTGGCGGTAAAGATCAAAACGAGGATCAATGAAGATAGGGCGTAACGCATATCGAGCTCCTTTGGTTCTCTGCCGCCCTCAGATGGGCGCATCGGAACGTGGCGGCAGACCGATATTGGGGGGGCGTTGGTGGCGCGGTCCCAGTTGTCCGAACGATGTCGGATGTGATCGCACCAGCGGGCATTCTGGCGCTCCAGCTCGAGCTGTCCGGTCGGATCCGGGAGCGTGAAGGTGTAGGAATAGAGCTTGGCGTTGCGCAGATGGAAGCGCACCAGTACGCCGCCGAGGTAGTCGGGGTGCAAATCCCACGGATGGGGGACCTGCGGCCATCGCACCTGCTCCCTTGTCCTCCCAGTTGATCAGGTCGGTGCTCTCGTAGAGCGAGATATCCCGCGGGAGGTTCGGGACCCGGCGCGCATACAACTGGTAGGTCCGGCAATCCCGATCGTAGATAAAACTCCAGCCGCCGTCGCTGACCCCCCGCAGGATCGGGTTGACGTGGGTCGGCCGCATCCAGTTGATGCCATCTGCGGAGTAGGCCAGCGACAGCGGCACGTGGTAACGGGCCCAGCGCGACTCCTCGCTCTCGACCTGAAAGATCATCTTGTAGCGCCGGCTGGGCAGATCGCTGGGATCGTCGATGATCGTGTAGTTCATCGAGAGCATTTCTTCGATGATGCGCTAGTTTGGTGCCCAGAATGGGCAAATATGCGAATTTCGGATAGGGTTTATGACTTGGATTATACTATCCGTCAATCGAGTTCGATGGTCTCCGTTTCTACAACGAGCTCTCCGATTTCGGCGTCGAACTCCAGATAGTGGACCTGGATCGGATAATCGTCGTCGGAGTTGATCTCTATTTGCAGAGAATGCTCTTTCCCCTCCTCGAGATCCGATTGTTTGAATGTCCCTTGGTAGATCATCTCATCCTTTTCACCACCGTCGCCCTCGTAGATTGTCAAATACCAGTACCACCACGAATCCGCGAATAAATTTGACGAATCCAGATAAAACGCATACTGCTTTTTACCTATAAATGCGTAGTGTGGCGTTTTGTCCACCCGCGGTCCAAAATTTTGCTGGTTGGGCCACAGGTAAGTCTCCAAATTGCCGGAGTGGAACTCACACGCACCCTCTGCATCCTGCCCTTCGGAACTTACACCCACCCATTCTTCATCGCTTGAATTGCACCCCGGCGAATAAGTACCGGCCCAGATATCCACCTCTGTCTCTGTCAATACTTCAAATGGAGCATTCATGGGAAAAGTTTTAGGCCTAAAGGGCGGTCTTTTGCGCACGCTATAGCAGGTATCTTCGGTCAACAGACCCACATAACTGCCTTGTCGGCAGATGAGGGCATCCTCTCCGTCCTCGTTAATGCTAATGGCATTATTCGGTGCCTTGCCCTCGTATTCGACCCACTCTTCTCTCGTATTCTTTCCGTAGCTATCGGTGCTTCCCCAAACCAATACTTCAAACCCATCTCTTACCCCCCTGATCTGTTGAACGGATCCGCGTATTTTTATACTAATGCACCTTCCACCGTCACGCGACAATATTCCCACGTTCTCATCTTTTCGACAGATGGCGGCATCTTCTCTGCCCTCGTTAAGGACGACGGCATTATCGGGTGCCTTGCCGTCGTATTCGACCCACTCGAGAGCGTGGCCGTTGCTGACGGTCAAAGTAAGAGCGCTGAGGAAAAAAACGACTCTTGCATAATTCATAGCATTCATTTTCTAATCCTTCCCTTGGGATGATTCCGTTTGACTTAATGGCTATAAAGCAGGTGTGTTCCTGGGCGAGAAATATAGGCAATTTACAGCCCGTTTTCCATTTTATTGTGGCGCTCGGGCAGCCCGTGTAGGTGGAGGTCGGGCCCTGGTTGAAAACCGCAGAAGCGGCTGTGGAGCCGGCGTGGGCGTCTGAACTCGAAGGGTCAGGGCCTTTTTCTTCCGGAGTCGAGTGCCCAATCCTGGATTATTTCGCATCAGCATGGGCACGGGAATCCACCACAGATGATCGCGGCCCATCAGTTCCCCGGATCCACGCGGACGCGATCGTTGTTCGGCGGCCGCTTCTTGAGCTGCGAGGCCGCGCTCACGAACCACTTGGCGTCGGCGATTTCGTCGGCCTCGCCCTCGGCCCGGTGGCGCACCAGCTCCTGTACCGAAGCTGGCAATTGCGCGAACGAGGCCCGCGGCACCCGCGCGGCATTGGCCCCTGCGAATCCGGTCTGGCCGCGCGAAAACTCGAGGTTGAGCCACCAGGGCGCATAGATGACCACCACTCCGATCCGCGCAATTGGGCCGGGATTCGCCGCGATGGAGTGCCAGCAGCGCGTATCCTGAACATAGACGGAGCCGGCAGGGGCGGTGATCTGGACTTCGCCGGGGATGGGTGCGTTCTCGTCGATTGCATCGAGCACCCCGCGCGGGTTGCGCAGATCGCGATGCGAGTGCGGCACCACCCATGTCCCACCTGATTCTGGCGAGGCATCGTTCAGGTACCACACAGTGGACAACGCCATCGTGACATCGGGGAAAGGCTGGGCGATTGATCCCGAATGCGGTCCTGCCGTAAGGTCGTGAGGCCAGTCGGAGTGCCATGCTCGGAAAAGGGGCCGATTATCGTCTGGCTGGCGGATGGTGCCGCCGACCGCTTCACACTGGGCGATGCGCAGGTGCGGATCCAGCAGCCCCCGCGCCACGCCTAGCATGCGCTCGTCGCCGAAGTAGGGGGCGAGCGATGGCAGGTGGGCCAGCTGCGAGATCCCGGGGGGGGCACCTGGCGGGTGCTGCTTCCAGCTGGTCTCCCCCAAGGCATCCCATTCGGCCTTGATAGTGCGCACAGCCTCCACCACGTCTTCGCGGACCGCGGCCACCAACTCGGGCGGGATCACGTTCTCGATCACCGTGAACCCCTGTTGCTTCACGCGGGCGATATGCTCGGCGATCTCTGCGCGCACCCCGGCGGCGGGGAGCGGGTCGCCAGTCGGAAGCAGTTGCCCCCCGCCATCGCTCGCCCCATTCTGATCGGCATCAGCCATGCGCCTCAGGCGCTCGATGAAGTCGGTGGAGAGGGTATCGCCGGCTCGGGCGATGAGCTCGTTTGGTCCGTCGTATTTGAGTTTCTTTGCAGCGGCAAAAAAAGATTCCATGTAATCCCCCGTTGGGATAAAAAACTAGCCGCACAACTGAAGAAATGCCCGCCCTGGTCCATTTCAGGCGCAATACCGCCGCAGGGCCTCGGCATCGATTTCAACGCCCAGTCCAGGGCGATCCGGTATTTTCACCATTCCTTCCTCGAGTTCAAAGGGCGTGGGCGACAGGTCGCTGCGAAGCCCGTTTTCCATCACGTCCAGTTCCAGATAACAGGGAAAGGGGTTGAGCGCGACCGGATCGTCGGGCAGTGTCGCCAGCCACTGCAGCGTTGCGGCCAGACGCACGACGGTGCCGAACATATGCGGGATAACGCGCACGTGATTCGCCGCGGCCAGGGCGCAGATTCGACGCCCTTCCGTAAACCCTCCTGCCCTGCTGATATCTGGCTGTATAATGTCCACCGCCCGGCGCTGGACGATCTCCCGGAACGATCTCAATCCGCTGAGGCCTTCGGCTCCGGCGATGCGCATGGGGAGCGCCTGCTTGATCTCGCAATATCCGTCCAGATCCTCCGCGGCGGTCGGTTCTTCATACCACATCAAGTCGTAGGCAGCCAGCCGCAGTCCGGCGGCGATCGCCGTCGGCACATCGTAGCCAAGATTGACATCGGCGGCCAGTCCGATATCATCGCCGATGGCTTCCCGCACCGCTGCAACGATTCGTTCATCCTGCTCGGGACCGAAGCCAATGCGCATTTTTATGGCGCGAAAACCAGCATCCCGGCAGCGGCGCGCTTCGGCTACCAGACTCTGCACGTGATCCACACCCTGGAGCTCGAAAAACCCGCTCGCGTAGGCCGTGACCCTGTCCCGCCGGGCACCACCCAGCAGCTGGTAGACGGGTTGATCGAGCGCCTTGCCCATCAGGTCCCAGAGCGCGATCTCGACCCCGCAGGCCGAGGACGCGCTGCGGCCGCTGCGGCTCAGATTATCGTAGATCACCTCGTAATCGAAGGGATTTTGTCCGATTGCGTAGGTCTCTATATCATCTCGGTCTGGGGCTTGGCCCCCTTCGCCCCAGCCTACGAGTCCATTGTCGGATCTGACTTCCACCAGGGTCGCGGGACGAAGGTGGACCCAGCCGGAGCAGCAATTGCGGTAGGGGTGTTTGACCTGGTAGGCGAGGTTGTGGGTGATGACATCGGTGATTTTCATTTCAGCTCCAGTTTCCAATGGTGCGAACGCATCCGCAATTTCGGAGGTCGCGCCAAGCACCAGTTGTTCGATTGCGGCACATACGACCGTTCCGCGGATCACCATCCACTAGCGATCCGGGCCGCCGCTCAGGAGTTGATCCCGAAGACCTTGGCCGCGTTGTTCCAGAAGATATCCTCGACCTGGCTGTCGCTGAGCCGCTCCGACCAGCAGGCCCATTTCACCGAGCGCAGGTGTTCGAGACCGATGAGTACTGGCTTGATCGAGATGTGCTTCTCCTCCCACACCGGACTGTCGTTGT
>CAXFTV010000360.1:0-5023 GCA_964005845.1 uncultured bacterium | reverse complement strand
CGATGAATTCTTCTAGGGTACGCGGTCGCAGCCGTGCGGCCAGGGGTTGTTCGCGTTCGATCTGTGCTTGCAGTCCGGCTTCAAAAAGGTCCATTTCACTGATCCTGGGATAATTCGTCCCACGCGTTTTGAAATGGCCACTGAAATAACAAATACATCCCCCCTATGGCTAATAATGGACCAGGGGAACAGGCAGAGGGGGTTCTTCGAGGGGGTAAAGCCAATGGTTCAACCGATTTGCAGGCCCGGTAGCGGTTGTTGCCAATAGCGTGTTGCAAAGATGCAATTAAAACTTCATTTACTCTTGTTTTTTTCATATTCTAAGGGGTAAGAAAAAATGCTGTTAAGAGAATTTTTGGGAAAAGTATTGTATAAAGTATATCTATCCTTTATCAATAGCGTAAGGCGAAAGAATAAGCATCCGGGAGAAAAACCCTGAATGGGCCCTTTGTCCACAGGTAAAGTTGGAGACTGAGAAATGAGTTTTTGCTGGAGGTGTTTTATCTATATTTTGCGCTCGCTTGCAGTGGCGTGCAGGGCCCACTTTAAGTCCGGGGCCGCAAGGTCGTGTTGCTGCACAGTGGTGGCAATCCTGGTTGGAACAGGGGTTGGAGCCCAGGACATCCCCAGCGATTATGCCGACTATAGTCTGCAGGAGTTGCTACAGACCAAAGTCAAATTAGCTGCGCGAAAAGCGGAGACAGTCGCGGCCTCGCCGGCAGCGGTTTTTTTGCTCACCAGGGACGATATCCGCCGTTTGGGGATAACCAGTATCGCCGATGCCCTGCGCTTAGTGCCCGGTTTTCAGGTAGCCCGCATCGACGGCAATAAATGGGCTATCAGTGCGCGCGGGTTCAATGGCCGCTTTGCCAGCAAACTGCTGGTCCAGATCGATGGACGAAGCGTGTACACGCCCTTGTTTTCCGGGGTTTACTGGGAGGCCCAGGACGTATTGCTGGAAGATGTGGAGCGCATAGAGGTGATCCGGGGGCCCGGCGCCACGCTGTGGGGGAGCAATGCGGTCAATGGTGTCATAAATGTAGTTACCAGAAAAGCGCGGGAAACACAGGGCGGTCGAATAAGTGCAGGTAGTGGAACTGAAGAAAGGAGTTCGGGGGCTTTGCGCTATGGGGGCAGAATCGGCGACAATGCTTATTACCGCCTCTTTGGAAAGTACTTCAAAAGGGATGCGTTGGTGGATTCTGCTGGCAATGCCACCAGGGATGGTTGGGATGCCCTGCGCGGCGGTTTCCGCTTGGATTGGGAAAAGACAGAGGCCAGCAATTTAATCCTGTTGGGCGATTTCTACGATAGCAATCTTTCCCAGACTATCTCCATTCCCCGACCGGAGGAGCCATTTTTCCAAACTTCAAAAGACGATGCTAGGTTGTCGGGCGGAAGTTTATTGGGGCGCTGGGAGCGCAGGTTTTCCTCTACTTCCAATTTGGCCCTGCAACTGTACTACGATTACACCAAACGGCGGGATCTACCCCTTCGAGAGATCCGCAATACATTCGACATCGACTTTCAGCACCACTTCGGGTTAGGCCTCAAACAAGAGATTGTGTGGGGTGGTGGCTACCGTTTTATGCAGGATGACCTAAGGGATTCTTTTTATGTCTCATTTAATCCGGATGGGCGCAAGTACCATCAATTAAGTGGGTTTGTGCAGGACGAAGTGGCACTGGTAGAGGAACGGCTGCGTTTTATTGCCGGGATCAAGATCGAACACCAGGGGTTTAGCGGATTTGAAGTACAGCCCAGCACCCGATTAATCTGGCAACTCGACGAGCGGCATACGCTGTGGGGTGCCTTTGCTCGGGCCACCAGTACCCCTTCCCGGGCGGACAATGATTTTCGCCTTATTTCCGGATTGATTCCCCCCCAGTCACAGACCGAGGGGCTGGATCCTTCCTTTTTGGCCATTCAGGGCAATCGGGATCTGGAGTCCGAAAAGCTGCGCGCCTTTGAATTGGGCTATCGCTTTACCCCCGTGGGGGGAATTTGGTTGGATTTGGCAACATTTTACAACACTTACCGCGATCTGACAGACCTCAAACAAGATGCCCCAGTGCAGGAGTTTAGGCCACCGCATATCATTATTCCGCTCGTGATGAGCAGCGTCGGGGAAGGCGCGGTGTATGGCTTCGAGTTGGCGGGGCGCTGGCAGATTGTAAATCGATGGGGTCTTTATGGCACATACACCTATTTAAATCTCCACCTTGAGGATAGCCGAATTTATCTCGAAGGAGTAAATCCCTCACAGCAGGCCTCTCTCTTCTCCAGGGCGAATTTGCCAGGGGGGTGGGAATTGGACTGGGGATTGCGTTATGTAGGCGCGCTTGCAGACTTGGCTGTGCCAGAATATTTGGAACTGGATGGGCGTTTGGGGTGGCGGATGAGTGAAAGATTTGCAGTGTCAATTGGAGGGCAAAACCTGCTTGCCGACCACCATGCCGAGTTCAGGCCCCGGTTTATAGATACTCAGCCTGCAGAAGTAGAACGCTGTGGATATCTAAGAATGGTCTGGCATTTATTTTAATGAACTGCGCGTTGATGATTTCGCACAATAACATTAAGAAGCTAGGGCAAAAATGCTCGATCCTCGTGGCCCTGTGCCTTCTGGGCGGTGCGCCTGGAGCTAGCCGGGGGGAATTGCCTTCTGAATATCAGATCAAAGGGGCTTTCCTCTATAAATTTGCCACCTTTGTCGAGTGGCCCAAAGCATCTTTTGCAGACTCTAAAGAACCGGTAGTCATTGGCATTCTGGGCAGGGATCCCTTTGGGACCATGTTGGACCAGATCGTCCTGGGGAAAACCGTTAGGGGCAGAAAGATGGAGATCAAGCGCCTCGATAAGGTAGAAGGTATGGAGCCTTGTCACATTCTCTTCATCAGTTCGTCCAAAAAAAGACAGCTGGCAAAGATCTTTAACCAGCTGGAAGATGCCAGTGTGCTGACCGTGGGGGAGATGGAGTGGTTTGCACGGGATGGGGGGATGCTTGGTCTGGTCATAAAAGATGAAAGAGTACAGTTCGAAATCAATCCAGGGCGGGCCGAGCGCTCCGGTTTAAAGATTAGCTCCGACCTGCTCAAATTGGCGAAAATTGTCGACCCCAGGGGAACTCCTTGATATGCGCCTCATCAAAGATTTATCCCTCAAGTCGAAATTGTTGCTGGTCATCATGGTGACCAGCAGTATTGCTTTGCTATTGGCCTGTGTGGCTTTTATTGCTTTTGATTGGATAAGTTCAGAAAAAGCCATGGTGCGCCAGCATCAGGTGCTGGCAAAAGTAGTGGGTGAGAATTGCACTGCAGCGCTTTTTTTTGGCGATGCGCAAGCCGCCGAAAGGACATTGCGGGCATTGCGGGCTGAGCCGAGCGTGGTCGCAGCCGGTGTTTTCAGTGCGGAGGGCGATTTGTTTGCCAGCTATCACCGCCCCGATGAGGTATTTGAAATGCCCGCTTTGCGTCCGGACAGCCACTACTTCGACGGCGAGTATTTGCGGCTTTTCCAGCACATCCATCGCGAGGGTGAAAAAGTCGGTACGGTCTATCTTCAATCGGACCTGGAGGAGTTGAATGCCCGCCTGCAGCGCTATGCGGGCATCGTGGCCTTTTTCGTCTTGGGATCATTTGTAGTAGCTCTGGTCGTCGCCGGATTTTTGCAGCGTCTAATTTCTCAGCCCATCCTGGATCTGGCCCGGGCGGCCCGGCAGGTGAGTGCTCAAAAGGACTATTCGGTGCGAGTCGAAGGCAAAAGACGGGACGAGGTGGGAAACCTGATTGAGGGATTTAATGAAATGCTTGCCCAGATTCAGGATCGATCTTTGGCGCTGCGGGAAAGCGAGGAGCGCTTTCGGTTGGTAGTTGAAAACTTGTGGGAGGGGGTACTGCTCACCGACGAGAACGATATCGTTCTCTACATATCGCCTCGTCTGGTCCAACTCACCGGTTATAGCGCGGAGGAAATGATGGGCAAGCCAGCCTATAAATTTCTCCTGCCCCCAGATAAGTGGCCCATCCTGGACAAGCGCAACAAACAGCGAATAGAAGGTGAGACCGAGCGCTATGAAATGGAACTGCAGCGCCAAGACGGGACTTTGCTATGGAGCGAAATATACGCCACTCCCTATCGCAATTCGAGCGGACAAATTATAGGCACGCTGGGGGCGATAGCCGATATAAGCGAGCGCAAACAGGCAGAGGAGGCCAAGGTCGTTGCGGAACGAGAGTTGGAAGAACAACAGGCACTGGCAATGCGTTCAGATCGGCTGCGCTCCCTGGGAGAGATGGCCGCCGGCATTGCCCATGAACTGAATCAACCCCTGGTTGGCGTGAGAGGCCTGGCCGAACATATTCTCATCGGTATCGAGCGCGGTTGGGAGCTACCTGAGGAAAAGCTGCGCGACCGCGCCCAGCGCATTGTCGAGCAAGCCGACCGCATGGTGCATATTATCGAACACGTGCGCATGTTCGCTCGCGAGGCCGGCAAAGCCGAATTGGTGCCTGTCCAGGTTAACGATGTGGTGCATTCGAGTTTGGAGATGCTCGAGGCTCAATTCCGGTCCCATGGGATTGAAATGGAAACCGATTTGACAGAGAGTCTGCCCTTGATAGCCGCCAACCCCTTCTCGCTGGAGGAGGTTTTACTCAACTTGCTTAGCAATGCCAGAGATGCGGTAGAAGAAGGGCCGCAGGAAGTCGCGGGCAGGGTGTGGGTCCGCACTGGGAGCAATGTCGTACTGGGGGAAAAACAGGTGCAAATCGAAGTCGGCGATTCGGGTGGGGGCATTCCCAAAGAAATCATCGATAAGGTCTTTGATCCATTCTTTACCACAAAAGATCCGGATAAGGGGACCGGTTTGGGGTTGGCCGTTGCAAAGGCCATAGTCGAGGAATTCAATGGCGCATTTGAAATTCAGTCAAGGGTGGGGGAGGGCACCACAGTGAGGCTGGAATTTCCGGTTGGCGATCAAGTTGCAATGGCGCAAAGGTGAATTCGCTTTTGGGATTGAAATTCT
>CAXFTV010000359.1:0-8213 GCA_964005845.1 uncultured bacterium | reverse complement strand
GGCGGCGGCGCGCAGCGTTCCGGAAACTTTTTTCAGGCACTTCCGGCGACCCGAAATGTACGCAAAGTGGACGCGGGGCAACTGAACCCGGATGAATTTTTTCGGCTTTGTAGAATGGGTCCTGTGGGTTGCTGCCGCACTGGCGGCAGGAGGGGCTTTTGCAGCCCACCGCTTTGATGCTGGAGGGGTGGGAAGAAAGCTGGGCTGGTTGGGCTTTGCTCTGTTTATAGCGGCCGCCCTGGGGTGGATGTTCGGCGATACCTATGCCTATTACTACGGTCAGAAGCGGGACGAGTTGCGGGTCTCCTACTGGGGGTCGTACCGCGAGCACGAAATGTGGGGTGACCTGGTCGCCGCCTTTGCGCGCGTGCATCCGGAAATTCAGGTGAAGCGGGAGTACATCACCACCCGCTACGAGGAAAAGATCCAGCAACTTCTGCTGGCCGACGAGGCGCCCGATATCATCCTTTTCCAGGACGAGCCGATGCCGCGTTTTATCTCCAGCGGCAAATTTGCCGTCCTCGACGAGTATCTGGAACGCCCCGGATTTTCCCTCGAACTGGAAGGAAGCTACTGGGAAACCGCGGTGGTTTCCTTCCAGCAGCAAGGGCGGACCTATGCCATTCCGATCTGGGGCGGCAACTGCCTGATTATCTATAATCGGGCGACTTTTCGGGAAGCCGGGGTAGCCGAACCGCCGCCGCAGTGGAGCGTGGAGGAGTTTATAGAAACCTGTCGCCGGATCAGCGCCGATAGCGATGGCGATGGGCGCATGGAGCGCTATGGCTTCCTGGTTCCCGGCTGGGTATACTGGCTACCTTTTCACTATGCCTTCGGCGCCACCTATCTGGATGAGCGCCGGACGCGCTGGACGCTGTGGGGGACGGCAGCCGAAGCCTCCTTCGAGTTGTGGCGCGGGCTGCGCCACAGCTATCACGTGGCGCCGCATCGCGACGAGTTGACCGAAACCGGTAGCGTCGCCTTCATGACCGGGCGGGTCGCTATGTTCATCAGCGGCCCATGGGCCATGCCGCCGCTCAACGAAGCCGGGGTGGATTACGACATCGCCCATATTCCGCGCGGTCCGGGGGGCCAGGGCACGCGCGTGACCTGGGACGGCCTGGCGCTCTTTGCGGGGTCGCAGAAAAAAGAGGAGGCGTGGAAATTTATCCATTTTGCCACCAGTCTGCCCGGACAGGAGATCGTAGCCCGCTACCAGCGTTCGGTGCCCGCTTTAAAAGCGGGGCAGGAAGCCTTTGTCGAGGGCAATGGAGCCGTCCGGGCCGAGCGCTTTATCGAGGCCATGGATTATGCCCGCTTTCAACCCATTACCCTGCACTGGAATCTGATGGACCGCGAAGTGGCCAGCGAGACCGACCTCTTGCTCGACGACCGTCAGAGCACGCGCCAGACTCTGTTGCGGCTGGCGCGCAATCCGCACCTCGGGCGGCACTTTAGCATGCCCGTGGCGGGGCAGCCGTGAAAAGCTTGATCCGCAGCCGCCGTGGGCGCGAGACCCTCAACGGTTATCTCTTTGCAGCGCCCTGGCTCATTGGCTTTGTGGGCCTTACCCTGGGGCCTATGCTGGTTTCGCTCGCGCTGGGATTTCTGCACTGGGACGGCATCAGCATGGATACCATTGCCTGGGTGGGCGGGGGCAATTACATCCGCGCCTTCGCCGATCCAGATCTGGGACTCGCGTTGTGGAATACCGCCTATTACAGCTTTATCAGCGTGCCGCTGGGCCTTGGCATAGCTCTGGGCCTGGCCCTGTTGCTTAACCAGCCGCTGCGCGGGATTGCGATCTTTCGCACCATTTTCTACATGCCGGCAGTGGTTGGCGGGGTGGCGACCATCATGATGTGGATCTGGGTTTTCAATCCGGACTATGGCCTGCTCAACTCGCTACTGCTCGAGATCTGCCGCATCCTCGCATGGTGCGGTTGGGAACGGGCCCTGCAGTGGGAATTGCCGCGCTGGATTTTCAGCGATACCTGGTCCAAACCATCCTTGATTCTTATGAGTACCTGGGAGACGGGTGCATCGATGTTGATTTTCCTGGCCGCCCTGCAGAACGTTCCGGAGGCGCTCTACGAGGCGGCGGATCTGGACGGCGCCGGACGCTGGCGGAAGTTCCTCCACGTCACCATCCCGCAGATTTCTCCCGCTCTTTTCTTTAATCTGGTGATGGGAGTGATTGGCTCCTTTCAGGTGTTTTCACAAGCTTTTTTGATGACCGATGGGGGGCCCAACAAATCCACCCTGTTCTACGTGCTCTACCTCTACAACAAAGCCTTCGCCGATTTTGAGATCGGCTATGCCAGCGCTTTGGCGTGGATTCTCTTCGTCATCATCCTCTTTTTTTCCGCCCTCGTCTTTCGCTCCGGCAAGCTCTGGGTGTATTACGAAGGCGAGGATCGATAGGGCAGGCGATGCGGGATAGGGCGACAAAATCGAGCCGCTATTACAGGCTGCGCCGTCGGGCCTTCAGGGGGATTCTATACCTGCTGGCCTCTGGCCTGGCTGCGGTGTTCCTCCTGCCGCTGCTGTGGGCTTTGAGCGCATCTTTTAAACCCCTGATCGAGGTCTACCAATTTCCCCCCAGTTTCCTGCCCTGGCCGCCGCACTGGGAAAACTACTCCGAGGCCCTGGCCAAGCTGCCTTTTTTTCGCTTCATGGGCAATACCATGGTCATTACGCTGGCTTCCACCGTCGGCCAGTTGTGCTCGGCCTCGCTGGCCGGGTATGCCTTTGCGCGGCTCAACTGGAGGGGACGCGACTTCTGGTTCGTCTGCATGCTGGCCACTATGATGCTGCCCGGCCAGGTGTTGTTGATTCCGCACTATCTGATTTTTAAAAATCTCGGTTGGGTCAATACCTACAAACCCTTGATCGTGCCCGCGTGGCTGGGCGGCGGTGCGTTTTCAATTTTTTTGTTTCGCCAGTTTTTCAAGGGGGTACCGGCAGAATTGATCGATGCAGCCCGCATGGATGGGGCCGGCGAGTTGCGCATTTACGGCCACATTGTCTTGCCGCTGGCCAAAGCGGTGCTTATAACAGTGGGGGTATTGAGCTTTATGGGCAACTGGAAGGAATTCATGATGCCGCTGATCTACCTGTCCGACTATCAGCAGTATCCCATTTCGCTGGGATTGCGGATGTACCAGCAGGTCGAGGGCGGCGCTTTCGTCCACTACCTGATGGCCGCCAGCATGGTGGCGTTGCTGCCGCTGCTGCTGCTGTTCTTCTTTTCCCAGCGCTATATCACCAGGAGCCTGCTGCTCACCGGATCCAAGGGGTGAGGCGGAGCAAGCCGTCTGGCCCGCTTTTTTTAAGGCCCTGGCAATGCCGGCCTTTAGCGGCGAAGATGCACCCGTATAGACGGGCGAGCCGGCGGTTTACAGGGATTCACTGGGCTCATTTTTTGGCCCTCAGCACCGGGCGTCAGGGGAGAAACTACAGGTGGATATCAGACCCGGTAGCGATCTATGGCATCCATGTCCAGGGTCGCACCCAGACCGGGCTTTGCCGGTATCTTGAGGTGCCCATTCTCTACCTCCAAAGGTTCCTGTAAGAGCTGGTGCTCCAGCAACTGGAAGAGGGAGACGTGCCCCAGGGTGGCGTTGGGGACGGCTGCGGCCAGGTGCATCATGAAGAGCGTGGCAACGCCGCTGGCTTCGGTACTTAGTTGCATCCAGAAGGGTTTGTTTCTGGCGCTGCAGATATGGGCCTTGCGCATGACGCTGGCGACGCCGCCGCCCAGAATGAAATAGTCGTAGGCTTCCGCATACAGAGCTGCGATGGGTTCGGGGGTGCCCATATGGTGGGCCAGGGGATACCCCAGCTCCTGTCTGAGGGTGCGGTAGCCTGCGATATCGCTCTGGTCGATGGGGGATTCGAGGCAGTGGACCTGGGGATAATTTTTTAATTCCCGGCCGATCGCAAGGGCGCGTTCGAGGCTGCCGAAGGTCTGGTTGGCGTCAATAGTGAGCTCGTAGTCCTCTGGGGCCACTGCCGCTATAGCGGCGACTTGTTCGACCACGTCGGTGTGGGCGCGGCGCTTGAATTTGTGGACTTTAAAGCCCTTCGCCAGGGCAATTTTCGCTTCCTGCTGGATAACTTCGGGCGGGAAGCAATGT
Organism: uncultured bacterium; assembly: GCA_964005845.1. Classification (GTDB taxonomy): domain Bacteria; phylum Latescibacterota; class UBA2968; order UBA8231; family UBA8231; genus CAXFTV01. The sequence continues at coordinate 4,074 of CAXFTV010000359.1, read as the reverse complement.
GACCAGTAGGCCAGGGGGGCACTCTCCCGGCTCGGCCCCAGAAGGCGCGCAATAGGCAGGCCGTGGAACTGGCCCATGAGGTCGTAGAAGGCGATTTGCAGCGGCCCGGGGCTATCGTCCATGATAAACTCGAAGGGGCTGCGGCCCACATAGGTCTGGAGCTGGTCCCCCGAGAGGGCCTTGCCTTCGCCAATGCCGATCAGTCCTTCATCGGTATGGACGCGGTAGATGGAGTCCTGTACAGAGGGGGGAGATGAAGCCTTCCACTCCTGGTAGAAAGCGTCTTTTTTTTCCTCGAATTCCTCGTCCGTGGCGCGATTGCCGAGACTCCAGCCCTTTTGCAGGTGCTCGCGGATGCGCTCCTGATAGGGGATGTGCAAAGCGATGTGTTCGATGTGGGTGATTTTCATGGTATATGGATATCCCGAAAAATTTTGCGCGGCGTTAGCGGTTCTGGACCGGCCGCTGCGAAGCGGCGAAAAAGCGAGCCAGAAATTAACGCAATAGAATATTCGCCGTCAACAATCGTCGCTGTGCTCCCAGGTCGTTTCACAGGCGAAAAGTTGCGCTATTAATTGTGGTCGCAATTTTATTCAGGGCGCCTGCAGCGGGCGCAACGCCAGTAAACCCAGAGGTCTACAAATGCCCATAGAAAAGTTCACCATCTGTCGCAACGACGAAGTTTAGGAGTGTTTTTCCCACCTGTGTCGCACCCGCAGCAGGCGGATTCTGCTGACCTATCGCGAGAGCAATGGCCACGTGGCCAGCGTAATACTGCCGGCTGATCGTGCGCTTCAGCGACGATGCCGGCCTCACCTGGTCCGAGCGCCAGGTCATGCGCGATGAGGAGCGCTCTTCGGGGGTGCCGACGCGAAATATGCAGCGCTGCCGCCGGCTTTGTCGCTACGGTAGCGCTGGCGTCGATCCTGGTCCCGTGCCAGATGGGGCCCTATATTTTCAGTTCTGAATTGATTTGCAACTCACAACAGGAGGCTTGGCGATGTCGGAAGGAAATATGGATCTTGAACTCGTGGTCGAAAAGCGTGCCCGCGTCGGCGAGGGGTCGATCTGGGATGCGGCCAAACAGGTTCTCTACTGGGTGGATATTCTCAGCCATCAACTCTATATCTACGATCCAAAAAATGGCGAGAATCGCACCATAGAAACCTGTCAGGCAGTGGGGACCGTGGTGCCGCGGGCCAGTGGTGGGGTCATGGTGGCCCTGCACAACGGCTTTGCCAGTGTAGATTTGGAGAGCGAAAAAATCACTCCTTTCGGCGATCCCGAAAGAGATATTCCCGCCAACCGCTTCAATGATGGCAAATGCGATCCGGCCGGGCGTTTCTGGGCCGGCACCATGGCCTTCGACGGCGATCCGGAGCGCGGCGCCCTCTACTGTCTGGATGCCGATTATACAATCACCCGCAAAGTCGAACCGGTGACGATTTCCAACGGCATCGTCTGGAGTGCCGACGAGAAGACCATGTATTACGTGGATACCATGCTGGACAATGTCAGAGCCTATGATTACGATGTGGAGAGCGGCGCCATCTGCAACGAGCGGGTGGTCGTCGAAAACCAGGGCGGGGGGCATTTTGATGGCATGTCCATCGACGAGGAGGGCATGCTGTGGATCGCCCTCTTCGGCGGTTGGGGCGTCAGCTGTTACAACCCGCAAAACGGCGCCTTGCTGCGGGAAATAAAATTGCCTTTTGCCCAGGTTACTTCATGTGCTTTCGGCGGCGAGAAGCTGGACGAACTGTACATCACCTCCGCGACCTACACCATGGACGAGGCGGCGCTGGCGGCACAGCCGCTGGCGGGGGCGCTGGTGCGGGTGGAGCCCGGCGCGCGCGGGGTGCCCGCTAATTCGTATGCCGGTTAGCTAACCTGGGGTGGACTCGCAGGCGCTCGTAATCGCCGTGGCCAGTTGCTCCGGAGGCAGCGTCGCGTCGAGGATAAGGTCGGCACAGCGCAGGTACACGGGTTCGCGGACTGCGAGCATTTCGGCTACTTCTTCGATGCCCCCGCGCGATAGATTGGGGCGGTTGGCGGCGCTGCCGGGGTCGGCCTGGATGCGGCGCCACAGTTCCTCTACTGAAGTTTGCAGATAGACCACCAGGGAATTGTGGCAGGCGGCTTCCTGGTTGGCTCGTTTCATCAGCGATCCGGCACCGAACGAAATTATCTTCTGGTCCTGGCTGCACATCTCGATTACGACCTCGGTTTCGACGGTGCGGAAGTATTCCGGATCCCGTTGCCAGAATTCTGCCAGGGTCGTCTGGCAGCGCTTCTCGATGCCGCGGTCGATATCCAGACAGGGCCAGCCCAAGCGCTGAGATAGCAGGTTGCCCACGGTCGATTTGCCGGCGGCACGGTAGCCGATTATTACGATATTCATGGACTTTTCTTCGGTTATTTTTGCACGGATAAAGTAGCAGGTGCAGTGGTATGGAAAGAGGTGGGAAATAGATTTGGCAAGATCGGGGTCAAAGGATTTCAAGCCTCGATAATTTCTACCTCGCTGCCTTTTTCGGCCGCCTGTTGCCTGAATTCTTCGAAGCTTGAATCGAGCAGGTCTTGTGCCTCTTGGCGGGTTTCGCCCCAGGCCACGATATCCACCGGAAGGCGCTGGCCCGAGGAGGTTTTTTCGCTCAGGGCGACAAAGGCTTTGAGGTAGGTATTGGGGTGGAGTTGCATGACGCTGTGAAGGATGGGACCGCAGGCGGATTCCGGCAGGTTGACCACGGCGCGCAGGGAGAGCCGGGTGCCGCTGTAGAGCCGGGCGATGGGTGCCTCCAGGGATTGCTTGAAAAGGGCTTCTACTTCCCGCGGCGGGCCGGGCAGGTTAAAAAGGGTGGTGGTGCCGATCTGCGATTCCACACAGGGGGCGACCCCGGCCGGGTTGCGGTGCACCTGGGAACCGGCCGGGCAAGTCGCCATTTTGACAAGACCGGCGCTGAGGTCTTCGCGGCGGGCGATATTGCGACTTGCCATAAAGTGTTCGATAAGCGATTCATTGACCTCGACTTCGACGGCCTTAATGCGGGCAACGGCTTCGACGGTGAGATCATCGGGGGTGGGGCCGAGTCCGCCGGTGGTTATAATAATGCGAGTTTGGCGTGCACAGGCCTCTTTGAGGGTGGAGACGATCTCGTCTATTTCGTCGTCCAGTATGGTTATGCGGCGGACGTAGCCGCCCAGAGCGGCAATCTGCTGGGCCATCCAGTAGGCGTTGGTGTCCTGGATCTGGCCATTCAGCAATTCGGTGCCTATAGAGTAGATTTCCACGGCTGGCAGATCGTTCATAGTTAGCTTCCTTTTTTAAAATACGCGCACGACCGTGCCGCGCTCCGCTTCCAGGCGCTCCTGCACCTGGGCCACTGTGACCGCGTTCTCCGGCCATTCGCCCGGTGGGACGTGAGATAGCCGCAGCAGCAGGCGGGCCAGCTGGCCAATGTATTCCTTGAGTTCCCTGAGGTTGAGTTTGTCGGCCGTATCGCCGGGTTCGTGGTGGTAGTCGGCATCGGCGTGGCGGCCGACAAAGCGCCAGCGCCACAGGTGGGCTGCGTCGATGCCGGCTCGCAGGAAGGGAAAATGGTCCGATGAGGGATCGAGCTGGGCCATGACGTGGCACTTCAGGCCGTCGCCCATGGAGTCGAGTTGGTGTTGTAGCAGATCCCGCAGGTGCGGGAAGCCGAGCACGATGCCCTTGATGTGGCCGGTGGATAATTCGTCCAGGTTGATGGCCAGGCGCGGCGGTGATTCCGGTCCGTAGTGGCGTTCCACGTAGGCGGTCGATCCCTGCAACTTCTGCTCTTCGGCACTGTAGGTCGCAAAGCGGATGGTGCGCCCTGGTGCAATACCCATTTCAGCCCGCAATTGTGCCAGTACTCGAGCCGTTTCTATGACCGCGATAGTACCGGAGGCATTGTCGTTGCCGCCGGGTGCACCGTAGACGGTGTCGTGGTGGGCGCCAAGCAGCAGGTGCTCCTGGGGCCAGTGCACGCCATCGAGCTGGGCGTTGACGTTGTGGGCTGGGGCGCTATAAAAGCGGCTTTTTACCTCTAGGTG
>CAXFTV010000358.1:0-2187 GCA_964005845.1 uncultured bacterium | reverse complement strand
TTTTTCCAGTATTTTTCTACTGGCCGATAAATCCCTGCAGTATCTGCCATTCCTCCTCGCTCATATCCGAATAGTGCCAGTAGATAAAACTTTGCAACTCGCTTTCCCGAATGGCCTCCATGAGCAGGGAGAGCTCGCCGCTAGAAATCCGCCCCCCCCCGTGGTGCAAGCCGACCCAGGGCCGCAGTCTCTCCACCGGTCCGGTCCGATAGACCATCTTGGCTATTTCGCCGGGTACGGTTTCTTTAAAAAAAGCCGGTTTCAGCGGTTCGGACAGTTGCTCGAGAGAATCCACGCCCGGCATTGTAAAACCAAATACCTTGTAGACAAATTCCAGTGCCAGCGCTTCGCTGACGCCGTCGTTCCACTCCATCAAAGTCTTGGCATAACGGTAGACCGTACCCTTCAGACCATCGATTCCATGCTGCCAAAAATACAGCTTGGGAGCGATGAAATCCGTCACCTCGTTGAGGCGGCGGAAATTGTACGCGGTCAGCGGCGCAAAAGCCGAGGTCCGGGGGCCGCAGGCCAGCTGCAGGTCGGGATTGATCTCCTTGACACACTGATAGAAAGCACCGACGTAATCCTGGATGCAGTCCGTTTTGAAACGCAGCCAGTCGAATAGGGCCGGATCCTGCAGCAACAGGTCCACAGCGTCAAAGGGACCGGTCTGAGTGGCGATAAAACCCCTGATCTGCTGCGGGCTAAGTTGTTGCAGATAGCCTTTGAGCCGGGCGGCGGCGGCCTTCATGGCGCCAAAATCGTAGCCCAGTTGCGCCGCCTTGCCTTCACAGTGTTCGCAGAAACAAGCGAAAACATCGCTGCGATGGCCGGGTTCGATTTCATAGCCGTACTCGGGTCCGTCCAGAATGAACCCATGGGTTTCCGGATATTGCGCGAAAGTGTCCCTGGTGCGCGCCTGACCAAAGCGGATCTGGTCCGGATTGTTCAGACAAGAACCCTCTTTGAACCAGGCGAATTGCCCCCAGTCGTGGAAGAAGAGCTTGAAGCCCTTGTCGGCAGCGGCCTTGACCGCATCGCGGAAAACCTGGCTCGATTTCTCCAACTCGGGCGGCAGCAGCGGCGGTCGCCCGCCGGTATTTGCGTAGAAATCCAGATTGGGGGCAAAGGCAGGGCCCGATACTTCACCCTGATTCAGCACCAGATCGCCCAGTACCAGTTCGCGGATACCGCCCTTCCACAGGCGCTCGTTGATAGAGTCCGCCCCCTCACTCTCAAAGGCCTGGATTTTCCCCATAAACATAAAAGGTAACAAGCTCATTTTTCTTCCTCTTTCTGCAGCATTTAACGCAGGGCCGAAACGCCTCCCCCCTTGAGGGCGCGGGCGACTTCTTTTTCCACTTCCCCCTGTGTTACCATGGAGGTATCCCCAGGGGTTTCCTGCACCAGAATTCCGTGGGCGGCGCCCCACTCCACGGCCTCCTCCGGTTCTTTGCCTTTGAGCAAAGCGGCTATGACCCCGGAAGCAAAGGAATCTCCTCCCCCAGTGCGATCGGCAATTTCGATATTTTCGCGCACCGCGGCCTGTAGCACTTGATCGCGCTCGACGTCGTAGAGGACCGCTCCCCAGTTAATCCGATCGGCGCTGAGCGCCCCGCGCAACTGGGTGCCGATGAACCTGAGATTTGCATAGTCCCCGGCGACAGTGCGCAGCATATCGGTGTAGGCGCCGAGCCACTCCTCGAAAGGTTCATCTTTGCCCACCTCCCTGGTTTCATAACCCAGCGCATCGGAAAAATCGTCGTGATTGCCGACTAGAAAGTCGACGTGGGGTACGATGGAACGATTGATTTCGCGCGCCCTTTCCTTGCTTGGCTCCACCTTTGAGCGATAGTTTAAATCAAAGGAGCGTCCCACCCCATATTCTCCCGCCTTGCGCATGGCTTCCTGGGCCAATTCTGCCGTTTTGGGTGAGAGCAGGGTATAAATTCCCCCGGTGCTAAACCAGCGCGTTCCCAGGGTGCCAAAAAGATGGTCCCAATCCACATCACCCGGCCCGATCTGGCGAATGGGCGTGTGGGCGCGATAGTATTCGGTCACCGATGGCAATACCCCTTTGCCGGCCCAGGTAAAATTGATCCCATTGTGCAGCGTGCCCTTGCCGTCGGTGCTGTATTTGCCTTTGCCGCTGTTGTCAAACCAGATGATATGGCTGGTGTCAAAACC
>CAXFTV010000357.1:0-10717 GCA_964005845.1 uncultured bacterium | reverse complement strand
TTATGAAACACCTTTCCGACTTCGAAATTGAGGAAATCACCCAGGCCATCGCCGGCCTTCAGAACATCGGCACCGACACGATGGATTCGGTGCTGGAGGAATTCGAGCAGAGCCTGCTGGCCGGCGAGTGGGTCAGCACCGGCGGAGTCGACTTTGCCCGCCAGGCTCTGGAGCGAGCTGTGGGCCCGCGCAAAGCCCAGGAAATTCTCGACCGCGTCTCCACCCGCGTGACCTCCGGGTTTTACATGCTCAAAAACGTCGCTGCGGACCAAATTGCCCCCTTTATCTCTAATGAACATCCCCAGACCATTGGCCTGATCCTCTCGCAGTTAGACCCGGCCCAGGCCGCCGGCATTCTGGCACAGCTACCCGAACGCATGCAGGCCGACGTCGCCTACCGGGTGGCCACTATGGAAAATATAACCCCCAATGTCATCAAAGAAATCGAAGAAAGCCTAGAGCAGTCCCTGCGCGACATCCTCGGCGGAAACCAGGATGTGGGCGGTCCCAAGGTCGTGGCTGACATACTCAATCTGACCGGCTCGAGCGTGGAGAAAAACGTGCTCGACCAGATGGATGGCCAGGACCCGGAAGTCGCAGAGTCGGTGCGCAATCTGATGTTCGTTTTCGACGACATCAGCAAATTGACCGATAGAGAGCTCCAGTTACTGCTGCGAGAAGTGGACCAGAAAGATCTGGTAATCGCCCTGAAGGCAGCTTCGGATGAATTGAAGGAAAAGATCCTGGGCAATTTATCGGAGCGGGTGCGGACCTTTATCACCGAGGAAATGGATTTTGCGGGCCCCATGCGCCTGAGCGAGGTCGAAGACGTGCAGTTGCGAATTGTGCAGCAAGTACGGCAGTTGGAGGAACAGGGACAGATCACCATCGTCCGCGGCGACTCCGAAGACTCATTTGTATAACTCGAATCCAACCTGCCCAAGGGGATTCTCCTCTGCCTCCTGGCATCGCGTTTGGCTTCGCCCAAGTAATATTGCCAGGGGTATCCCACCGGCTGCATGACTCCTCCGCGGGACTCATGCAGCCTCGTGAGGTAAAGACATTTCACATGCTCGAACTCAATCTGCAAGACCAGGTCGCCCTCGTCACTGGCGGCAGCGAGGGCATTGGCAAAGCTATTGCTTACAAGCTAGCGGAGGAAGGCTGTAAAATTGCCATCTGCGCCCGCCGCACCGATGTCCTCGAAGCCACTGCTGCCCAAATCAGAGATTCGACCGGCGCCCGGGTTCTGGCCGTCGCTGCGGATGTAACCCGGCTAGAAGATCTGGAACGGGTGGTCTCCACAACCCTCAAAACTTGTGGCCCGGTGGACATTCTGGTCAACAACGCCGGGCGCTCGGCAGCCCACTCCTTTGAGCAGACCACCGAGGAAATCTGGCAGGAAGATTTCGAGCTCAAGTTCTGGGCCGCCGTGCGCACCGCCCGCCTGGTCGTTCCCCATATGAAAACGCTGGGCCGGGGCGCTATTGTCAATATCACCCATCCCGGCGGTAAATCCCCGGGCTCTGCGTCAGTGCCTACCTCGGTGAGCCGTGCGGCCGGCATCGCCTTTACCAAAGCCCTTTCCAAAGATCTGGCCGCACATCGCATCCGCGTCAACACCGTCTGCCTGACCAATATCAAATCTGCCCAGGGAGAACGCGCTTGGCGCACTTCGGGCGGAACTTTGAGCTACGAGGAATGGTGTGCCAAACGCGGCCAGGCCATTCCCCTCGGCCGCCTGGGAGAAGCCAGCGAAGTGGCCGACCTGGTAGCTTTCCTGACTTCGGAGCGCGCTGCTTTCATAACCGGCACCGCCATCAATATAGATGGCGGCGAGAGCGCCACTACATAGCCCACGCACCCCCTGCCATAGATTCCTTCCCCGGACTGGCGGCAGTAGTTTCTCAATTGACATGCTGGATTCAAATGTCCGCGCGGCGGTAAATCAATAGTCCGACCCAGGCCCGATCGGGGACATAGTTTTGCTGGACGAAATGGTGGAAGGCAGGGTAACGCCGCATTTGCTCGTAGGACTCGCGGGGCTCAAACCTGTTCTGGTCCTCTCTACCCACCAGAATATAAGCCGGTGGATCCCGCTCTAATTGTCGTATGAATTCCCTTTGTCGCTGCTCCAGACCCGGCAGTTGGAGTGAGATGGGTGCGTCGGTGAGGAGGAGATGGTGAAAAATATAGCGCGTCGCCGGGCGCCGACCAGCGTAAAAATATACCGCCGGAGCCAGGCCCCAAACCAGGATAGTTTCTGCGGGGGCAGAACTGGCAGCAATATAATTTCCCACCTCCTGATCGCGCTGCGGTGCGCCTGCTCCCGGCCAGGGATGCTGCAGAAAAGTTGGTTCGTCGATCCGACCGCTTAGATAGCTTAGATTGGGACTGTACAAGCGCACATAAGCCGGCACATCCAGCAAACTCACCAGCAGCAGAATCGCGCCAAGCACCGACCGCCATAGCCAGCGTCCCGGACCAGATTTAAGGATCCCAACCCCGATTCGGCTCAGCCCAAAACCGCACAACACAGCGGAGGGGGCCAGCAAGAGAAGAAAGTGGTAGACCGCAAACTGGCCCTGCCCCCAGACCACGGCGTAGGCGCACACCCACCAGGACAAAATCAGGATGACCAGGCGCCGATTCCCGCTTTCTCGCCCTAGCCCCTTGAAAATCAGCTGCGCGCCTCCCAGTACCGACAACGCCCAGAAAAGGGTGCATTCAGCGATAAATGTCCGCAAGACCTGCACCGATACCGACCAGAATTCCACCGGGACCGCGCCCTCTCGGTACAAAAGGGAATAGGAAAATACCGCCTCGTAAAGCAGTGATAGGACATCCTGGTAGCAAAAGTAAAACGCGGCCAAAAGAGGCGGGACCACAACACCGCCGCCCAACCAGAACAGTCCCCGAATATCTTTGCCCAATCCCAGATAGAGCCCAATCGGCAAAATCAATAGCAGGGCCGGCACCTTGAATAGCCCTGCCAGCCCCAGCAGCAGCCCCGCGGCGAACAAAGCGAGAGGGCGCGGCCGTTCATGGGCAACTGCCAGCAGGGACAATACCACCAAGGGCCCAATAAAGGTCTCGGCCTGGGCACTGCTCCACAGCCCCATAAGACCAGGCATATTGGCAAAGAGCAGGTAGGATGCCGCAGCCCAAAGCCCGGCGGCGCGCTCAAAGCGACAGCCGAGAATGTAAACCAGCAAGGCCCCTACACCCGTAGCCAGACCATCCAAAATGCGGATGCTGGCCGCATCGGATCCAAGCAGGCCAAAAGTCAGGGCGTAGAGATAGAAAATGGCCGGTGGTTTGCTGTCCCACAGATCCAAGTAGGGAACATCCCCCTGCGGTAGCCACAAACCAAAACAGGCAAAGAGACTCTGATCGATGCCCAGCGGCTCGGGCCAGCGGATGTATTGGGTCAGGATGAACAGAGACAGCAAGCCCAGCCAGGGCAGTTGACGTTTGGCTAGGTTAAACATACCTGGTTACTCCGGTTCGTACTGCCCCATGTAACCAGTCCGCGCACCGAGAATCTCCTTCAATTCGCCCTGGCTGGCATCGATGACTTCCCGGTTGGGCGCACATCCGGGCCAGCATTGCATCCAGGGCGGCGTGAAGCCATAGAACATGGTGTAGCGGGTGCGCTCCGAGCGCACCGGTACGCCGGTGTGAATCAGGGCTTCGGTAAAGTGCAGCACCGAACCGGCTCTGGCCGTTAACTGCACTACCATGGACGGATCGTAGATATCGCGCCAATTCTGTGCTTCCAAGCGGTGTGAACCATCCAGGACCATGGTAGCGCCATCTTCGGGACCGACATCGGTCAGGTAAGTGATGTTGTTGAGAAAAGTGGTATTGATATAGGAGTGATTGTTGGCTTCCACGATGCCATATTTCGGGCGAATGCCGCGGTGCCAGCCCATTTGGCCGGGATCGGCCAGTTCCGCTGCTTTTGTCGCGCGCTCGGGATGGGGCAGCTTGATCATGGAATGACAGCATTCAAAACGCGGTGGCGTGCCCAATAATTGCTTCAACACCGGCAAAATATTGGGGTGCATGATCCAGTCGCGAAAGACCTGGTCGTGATTGACCATGTTGTCGACATTTTTTATATCTTCGGTGTCTTTGTGTACCATGGTCGAGGTACCGGCTTCATAGAGCCGATCCATTCCCTCCTTCAAGGCTTTCCCTTCGGCTTCATCGAGCGCATTTTCCTGCAACACCCAACCGTGCACTGCAAAGTGATAGAGTTGTGCCTCTGTCAACATGCTATCCTTCTCCTTCAGATAAAATTGTTTCTGCACAAAATCAGTGGGCCGGTCGGGTAGCAAGCGCGTCTCAGACTTTTTGGCATACCCGGAGCGCTTCCTCCACTTGCAGTCCCGCCGCACTATGCAGGAAACCACAGGCACTCTATCAGCCCTACAAAAATCTGCCCCTATTTCCGAATAAGGAATTTTGTGAATACTTGCGCCGGCTCAAAAGTGTTGGCCAGAAACGGTTTATAAGCCACTTGAGACGAAATCTCCAGCCGCCATTTAATTCCCAATTAACGCTCGGCAAGGTCCAGATGCCGTGCCAGCCAGGCGCTGAGGTCCTGGAGGCACTCCGGGTTGATTTCGTGGCCCATATCGTATTCTTTGTAGTCCAGGTCCACAGATAGGCGGGATAATAATTCTCGTGCTGCCCGGCCTTGCTGGATGGGCAGCACGAGATCCTGGCGACCGTGGGTCATCAGGACGGGGAGAGCGGGTGCGGCAGGCCGCACCCCATCCGGCACTAACTCCGGTGCACACACCCCGCTGAGAAATGCGACGCCATCACACAGGCCGGGGTGAGCCAGGGCCGTACTGATCGCCATGCTGGCGCCCTGACTAAAACCGAGGAGAAAAACCCGCTCTACCGGATGTTCCGTACGCAGCGTTTCAACCAAATCGCGTATCTTTTCGCGCGCGGCGCCGGCCTGGTCGAAGCGCAACACCAGACCATCGGGCTTGAAATCTATTGGAAACCATGCAAATCCCCCGAAATCCAGTACCTGTGGCGCCCGGGCGCTGGCGATCAGAAAACGCGCATCTAGATAGGGCGCCAATCCCAAAAGATCCTCTTCGTTGCTACCATAGCCATGTAGCAAAACCAGCAAAGGCGGACTGCCGGCAGAACGCTCGGCGCTGGGGTGACGCACAATGTAGTGTAGTGATTCCATCTATTTTTCGGGATTGACCAGGTTCGTCAGCTTTTCTAATATACTCATTGAGATCCCAATCGGGCCAGTTTAACATAAAAATCGCGAAAGAAATTCATCATGCCTGCTCGCATCTTCCTCATCGATGGCATGGCCATTGCCTACCGCGCTTACTTCGCCTTTATCAACAACCCCCTGATAAACTCCAAAGGCGAAAATACCAGTGCCGTCTTCGGCTTTGCCAATACCCTGCTCAAGCTGTTAAGAGACGAGACCCCCGAGTACATGGCCATTTTATTCGATACCAGCGCGCCGACTTTTCGCCACCAGATGCACCGGGAATACAAAGCTACGCGCGAAAAAATGCCGGATGATATGAGCAGTCAGTTACCGCGCATCCGCCAACTGGCCGCGGCCATGCAGATCCCCCTTTGGGAGCGGGAAGGCTACGAGGCCGATGATCTGATCGGCACCCTGGCCGTCAAGGCGGTGAACCAGGGACTGGAGGTAGTCATCGTCACCGGTGACAAGGACTTCATGCAATTGGTGCGACCCGGCATCGAGCTTTTGAATCCCCGCCGCGCGGCCGACGACTACGAAACCGTCGGTCCGGCCGGGGTAAAAGAAAAATTCGGCGTTGAACCAGAAAAAGTAATCGACGTCCTCGGCCTCATGGGGGATACCTCGGACAATGTCCCCGGGGTACCGGGAATCGGCCCCAAAACCGCCACCAAATTAATCCTCGAACACGGCAGTCTCGAAGCCGTGCTGGAAGCGGCACCTGCCATCAGGGCGTCCAAAATGCGTGAAAACCTGCTGCAGTTCGCCGACCAGGCGCGGCTCTCCAAAGAGCTGGTCACCATCCACGTCGACAGCCCCATCGAATTGGACCTGGAAAGTATGAGCCCAAACGGCACCGCCTCCGCGGCCCTGGCCGAACTTTTCAGGGAACTGGAATTCACTCGCCTCCTGGAACAGTTAGATCTACCCGCACCGGAGCCGGAAACCGCCGTGCTTGCCACCCACTACAAACTGGTGACGAAAACGGAAGACCTGGGCAAAGTAGTAGATGAAATGAGACGGGTGGGAAAATTTGCCATTGATCTCGAAACTACTTCGCTCGACCCCCTCATGGCCGAAATCGTCGGCATTTCGCTCTGCGGCGAAAGCGGCCGGGCCTTTTATTTGCCCACCGCACATACCGGGGGAGAAAATCTCCAGCTGCATAAGGTTCTGGATGAACTCAGACCTTTGCTCGAGGACGAGCAGGTGTGCAAATATGGTCAGAACATCAAATACGATACCAGCATTATATCGCGCTATGGAATAACTCCGCGCGGTTTCGCTTTCGACACCATGATCGCCGACTATCTGCTGGACCCCACCGAGCGCCAGCACAATCTGGACGCCCTGGCACGAACCCACCTCAACTATACCATGACGCCCATCAGCGAGTTGATCGGCGAGGGCAAGGAACAAATCGGTTTTGCCGAAGTCGATCCGGAAAAGGCCTGCCACTACGCCAGCGAAGATGCCGATATCACCCTGCGCCTGGTAGAGGTGCTGCAACCGCAGTTGCAAGAACGGGAAATGGGCACACTATTCGAACAAGTGGAGATGCCTCTGGTCGGGGTCCTGCGCGATATGGAACTACACGGAGTGGCCATCGACACCCAGTTCCTGCAGGAGTTCTCGACAAATCTGGCAGGCGATCTCAATGGTCTCAAGACCCGTATCTACGAACTGGCCGGCGAGGAGTTCAACATCAACTCGACCCAGCAACTGGCCCACATCCTCTTCGACAAGATCGGCCTCAAACCCCGCAAAAAAACCAAGACCGGATACTCTACGGATGTGAGCGTGCTGGAAGATCTAGCTCAGGAGCATACCCTGCCCGAACACCTCCTGGAGTATCGCGAGCTCACCAAATTAAAGTCCACCTACGTCGATGCCCTGCCGGCTATGGTGCACCCGACCAGCGGTCGAGTGCACGCCTCTTTCAACCAGACAGTCACTGCCACCGGCCGTCTCTCCGCTTCCGATCCCAACCTCCAGAACATTCCCATCCGCACCCCCCTGGGCCGCAAGATTCGCAAGGCCTTCATAGCCGGTCGCGAGGACGCCTGCATCCTCTCGGCCGATTATTCTCAGATTGAACTGCGCCTGCTGGCCCACTTCTCCGGCGACGAAACCCTCTGCGAGGCTTTTCGCGCCCGGGAAGATATCCATACCCGCACCGCTTCCCTGGTCTTCAACCTGATGCCCGAATTTGTCACCCCAGATCTGCGGGCCCAGGCCAAAACCGTCAATTTTGGCGTCATTTACGGCCAGAGCCCCTTTGGTCTGGCACGGCAGTTGGGCATTCCCCTGGGTCGCGCGCGGGAATTCATTGCCAGTTATTTCTCCGTCTATCACCAGGTCAAGGAATTCATCGACCAGACTATTGTCCGGGCGCGCCAGGACGGCTATGTCCGCACCCTGCTGGGCCGCAGACGCTACCTGCCCGAAATCGACAGCACCAACACGCGCCAGCGCGAATTCGCCGAACGCACCGCAGTCAATACTCCGATTCAGGGCAGCCAGGCCGATATGATCAAAGTAGCCATGGTCAACATCCATCACAAACTCCGCAAGCACAATCTGGATGCTGGCATGATCCTGCAGGTACACGACGAACTGGTCTTTGAGGTGGGGCAGCAAGATCTGGAAGAAGTAGAGGAACTGGTCCACGCAGAAATGACCCAGGCCCTTGAATTAAACGTACCCATCCTGGTAGAAAGCGGTAGCGGCCGCACCTGGTTCGAAGCACACTAATCTACCAGCACTTCATGGGGTCCAGTGCCCTGCACCACCAGAACGATGCGATCCCCGACATGGACGATTTCCTGAACAAAGGGATTGGGGTAGAACTTCTCGTTGCGCCAGACCGTTGTGCCATTGAGGCTAAGGGTGGGAAAACGCTTGCCCAGACGCGGCACGCCCAAATGCGTCTCCCCTTCTTCCTCGCACTCAACTCGCAAAGCAAATGATACAGCGGCGTCCCATTCCACCTGCACCGCACCGCGCCGAGTCGGCAGGCAGCCCCGTCCCTGCAAAAGACCTGCTGGCTGCGGCCAGATTTCCACAATCCGGTAACCCGGAGCACCCGGGCGGACCCCCAGAATATGCGACCCCAGATAATACTCTGGCCCCGGCTCCACGGCCGCGCCCTGCGATCTCATTTTTTCACCCCAGGTCCGGCCCGGGCGCTCCACCAACTTGCCCCATTGCCGCTGCAAATAATTCAGCGCCCTTTCCCCGGCTCCGGCACGCCACAAACCACCCACCAGAAAAAACGCTTCCAGCAAACCGTCAACCCGCTTCGTGTCCGCACCACTGATCCGCTGGACGATTTGCTCCTGCTGGCCGCTGTCTGCCAGGCCGAAATAAAGTACCAGGGCATTGCTCCACTGACTCGAATCTTCCCTCGCACTCCCCTTCCCCTCCACAAACAAACCGCGTTCCGCAGACCAAAATCCCCGCAGGGCCCGTTGCACCTCGTGCCCCTCCTGCCTATAGCGAACCCTTTCTTTCCTATTGCCTATTGCAGCGCATAATCGCCCCCCGGCCTGCAGAGCACCAGCGTAGAGCGCGTTCAGCGCCGTGGAACTCCAGGTTGTCCCGGCCGCGCTCAACAAGCCTTCCCCATCCTGTTGCCCCAGGCAAGAATCAAGCAGCTGAAGGGCCCCCGGCAATAGCTACTCTAACTCCGCACTGGAACCGCAATACTGGTGAAAAGTTTCCAAAAAAAGCACATAGGCCAGGGCCTGGGGCATCTCGCTAGCGCTGGGGTGAGGAAGGCGCGCACAGGCAAACGTGGCGGCGGCCGTCCGGCTATCGCCACTCAGATAATAATCCCCCAGCGCCAGAGTATAGGCCCGCAACCAGTCATAGAACGGCTCACCCGGAGACTGCCAGTAGGCCTCCTGGCGGCAGGCTTGCAGATTAAAAGGGCCAATTCCCCAGATGTGCTCCAAGGACTCCGAAGAGGAAAAAACCCCCTTGTACTCGACCTCAAAGCGACGCTCCAGCATCGATACACTGTCCATTTCCAGGCTCTCGGCACACTGGGCAAAGCGCAGTACCAGATAGCGGCAGGTCCGCATCTGCACGTCCGTCCACTCCTGCTCTACCGGCGCGCACACGTAGCGCAACCCCGACTCGATTTCTCCCCGGTTCCGGGCAAAACCCATATCTACAACGCCCGGAGCCGTCCCATGCAGGCGCAATCGGGGAAATCCGCTGACAATGCGCCCGAAGTCGAGCACCAGATAAACGGCTCGCTCAGCACTTCGAGTCTGCACCAGGGCCCGAGTTTTACCCTGTTGCAGCAAAGCTTCGCGGTGAACGCACTTGCACTGCTCCATGCGGTCTGGATTGCCCACAAAGCACAGGGGTCCGGCGGCTTCGATTTCACCGAATTCTATTACTTCCCGGCCCCATACTTCCTCTTCAATTACCGGGTGGGGGGCCCAGAATCGCGGCGCCTCGCAGGAGCCGGGCACCACGGCAGCCGGCGCCCATGATGCCGCGCGGAAATGCCCCTCGCGCCAACTCGGGTACCCGGCAATATAGGACTCAGTTGGTGAATCCGCTGCCAAAATCCGCCGGGAATCGTCCTGCAAAACCTGCCAGCCAGTATCGCTGCCGAGCCATACTCTGCTTCCGTCCTTGCAGGTGATTTCTCCCTCCGCCATGAACCAGGCGAATTGCTCGGGGTCGGGATGGGCGCGGGCCAGAACCAGCAGGATATTCTCTCCTGCCTGGAGCAAAGAGCCGATTTCACAAATATTCCACACCGGCATCTCGGTGAGCCCCGGCCCCAATCCGCGCCCTGCAAGTTGAGCGTTCAAATAGACCTCGCAGGGGCCATTGCACGCACACCTCAACCACGCTTCCAGGCAATCGCCGGCAAGGACAAAACGCCGTTTGAGAAAAATGTAGGGTGATGTGGACGGAGCGCCTGGATGCCAGATGGGTATAGCCATATAATGATCCGCTAGCTGTTTTTATTGGACAATTTTCAAGCGCCGCAATTCGAAGTGCTCCTCTTCGAAGCCTTTGAGCGTAGCCTCAACCGGCTCAATCCCAAATCCTCGTACTTCTGCCTCCAGCATTTCCAGAACTTCGGGGTCAACGTGTACCGCTGTAGACATCACGATATCCCCTCTCTCAGAAAGGTGCTCCAGGCGGGAGGCAATATTTACCGTGGAGCCGAAGTAGTCGAGCTTGTCATTGAGCGTGACCGCGATACATGGACCGTAGTGCATACCGGCCTTGAGCTGCAGATCACCCAGTTTGCCCGGCGCAATCGCCAGCGCCTGCTGGACTCGGTGTATGGCCCGCACCGCCACCAGCGGCCACAGCAATTCCGGACCGGACTGCAGATACCACTCCCAGCGACAATGAAATTGTTTATGGGATCCCATAGCTATTAAATATAAGCAGACAATTGAATTTAATGGAAATTAAAAAGCCCTG
>CAXFTV010000356.1:0-4951 GCA_964005845.1 uncultured bacterium | reverse complement strand
GGCCATGCGGGTCTGCATGGAGGTGCTGGACATTTTCGCACGGGAAAACATCCTCGCACACACCGTGGAAATGGGCCGCTACATGGAACGACGAGCACGGGAATTATATGCCCATCCCAGCGTTGGCGAGGTGCGCTGCAAGGGCATGATCATGGCCATCGAACTGGTGCGCGACAAAGAAACCAAGGAACCCTTTCCGGCGGCTCTGGGCTTCGGCAAGCACCTCAACAAAGTCCTGCTGGACCGGGGCCTGTCCACCGGTCTGGCCACCGGCGTCGCCGACTGGGTAAAGGGCGACGACCTGCGTTTCCATCCCCCCCTGATTATCACCCGCGCCCAGCTCGACGATGTCTTTGCCATCATCGACGCGGGCCTGACCGAAACCGAAAACGCACTGATGAGGTGAATCATGGCTATCGCAAGGTGCACCCCCGGAGAATTCGAGCAGCGCTGGACCCGCGTCCAGGACTTTCTCCAGGAGCAGGACCTGGGCGGACTGCTGGCCTACTCGCCGCCCGAAGAACACAAGTGGGGCCAGACCGGCCACGTGTCCTACCTTTCCGGCCGGCATGCCCTTTATGCTCGAACAGATCGAGGAAGTTGCGCATCTGCGGGATCTGCGTCTGGTCGAGGCCATCGACCCGCTCGCCGTCGCCTCGGTCAGCGAGGACGGCGCCGAGTCCAACACCTTTGCCGGTCAGGCCCTGGCACTTTTGCGTGCCAACGGCCTCGGCGACAAAGCCCTCGGCGTGGTCGGGGTGGACAATATGTCGGTGCCTTTCTACGAGGCCCTGGCGCGGGAACTGGGCGACCGCCTGCAGCGCATCCCCGATATAGTGGCCCATCTGCGCACCATCAAAAGCCCCGCCGAAGTCGAGCTGATGCGGCGCTCGGCGCAGCTCAGCGACCTGGGTTTCCAGACCATGGTCGAGGTTGCGCACCCCGGCATGACCGGCATCCAGATCGTCGCCGAAATGGAGCGCGCCGTCCGCCTCCAGGGCGCCGATCACGCCAAGTACTGGATGGCCTCGGGACCGCCGCCGGACTGGTCCGGGACGCGCCTGGATCTCAAGCCCCACGAGCGCGTGCTGCAGGCGGGCGATTTGATGGCCTCGTGCTCCTACGTGCTCTACAAGGGCTACTGGTGCCACGGCCACCGCACCGGCACGCTGGCAAAACCTTCTCGCGAGTTGGACCAGCTCTGCGCCACGGCCCGGGAAGCTCAGGACGCCGGGCTCGCACAGATCAAAACCGGCGTGCCCATGGGCGCCATCGGCAAGGCCATCCGCGCCCACGCCGAACCCCGCGGCCTGGACATCCAGGGTGGACGCTACGGCCACGGCATGGGCATGGACTACGCCGAGTTGCCGGCCCTCTCCGAAACTACCCAGACCCCGATCCAAACCGGCATGACCTTCGTGGTCCACGCGGCCTATGAGCTGCCGGAGTCGGGCAAGATGTTCGTACCGCTGGGCGACGTCTGTCACGTCACCGCCGAGGGTGCCGAAAAACTCATGGAATTCCCGCGCACCCCCTTTGTGGCCGGCACCGGATAAGCAATTATCCAGACCCCATTGCCGGCTTCGCCAAGGACTCCAAGACCAACGCTTCAACACCGTCCCCGAGCAAAGCCGATACGAGTGCTGCAAAGGGGTGATTGACGCGCTGGCAACCACCCGGACCACAGGAGCTATCGACCTTGAGACTGTCACAGGACCAAATCGACCATTTCTTCGCGACAGGCTATGTGCTGGTGGAAAACGCCCTGGAGGAAGCCGACCTGGCGCCGGTGATCCAGGAATACGAAGACTACATCGAGCGCCGCGCCCGGCAGCTTCTGGAAGCCGGCGCCATCGCGCAGCTCTACGCGGACCAGCCCTTTGAAAAACGCCTCGCCTGCATCTGCCAGGAGAAAGAGGAAATCTACCTGGAGCTGGACATCATGCACTTCCGCGGCCGGGCCCTCTTCGATTTTTTGCGCAACGACAATCTCCTGGACCTGGTGGAAGGCCTGGTCGGACCGGAGATCACCTGCAATCCGATCCAGCACCTGCGGCCCAAACTGCCCGCCGGCCTGACCCCGGCGGGCGGCGACGCGCACGTGGCGCGCTGGCACCAGGACATGGCGGTGATGCGCGCGGAGGCCGATCCCCACTTGATCGTGACGGCGTGGCTGCCGCTGGCTGCCTCCACCCCTGAAAACGGCTGCCTGCAGATCATTCCGGACGTCGCCGGGCAGGGTCTCTTACACCGCCACGGCGCCACCCTGGAGGAGGGAGAAATGCCCGGCGGCGAAATCCTCTCCCTGCCCATGGAAAAAGGCAGCGTCCTGCTGCTGCACAAGGAGACGCCGCACGCCTCCGGCATCAACACCTCCGACACCGTGCGCTGGAGTATGGACCTGCGCTACCAGCGCACCGGCACCCCGACCGGACGCTCCTTCTGGCCCGACTTTGTCGTGCGTAGCCGCGCCAACCCGGATGCGGTGCTGAAAGACCACGACACGTGGTGCCGGCGCTGGGTCGAGGCCCTGGAGCAGCGCCAGAGGATTCCCGCCTACCGCTGGTCGTGAAATAGGGCAGGGCGGGAAAGAACTCGCCGCCGCCAGGCCCGAAAGCCGTATATTTACAAATTTCGCCCCACGAGCGCAGCCGCTAAATTTTTTGCAAGGAGAATCCGCCCTATGGAATCCACTACGATCTTCCGCGAAGTCCCCCTGAAAATAGTCCTTCAGACCAACCCCGAACTGGTGGAGATAGACCTCCTGGCCGCCGGCAAACAGACCGATCCCCACTTCGAGCTAGGGGTGGAAATCACCTCGCCCGAGCCGCACACTCAGCTCATTTCCTGGCGCCTGTGCCGCAGGGATGGAGCGCCCTTCGAGGTGGTGAATTTCGCAGTCGATGCCGCCGTGCCCGGACTCGACCTGCACCGCATGTTCGTACCGGCCCTGAACGAAGCCATTGGCAAGTCGGATCTCATCAGCCTGCCCTGGGGCATCCAGGAAGGAACCCTGGTCTCCTGGTCCTTCCCCTTTATCGCGGCCCTGAACCGCAGCGACAAAAATCGCTTCTCCATGGGGTTCATGGACCACGTCGCCGCCGCCGCCCTCAGTCACAGCTGTTACGACGAAGACGCCAAAATCGCCCTGCGCCGGCTCTACGATGAAGAGCCGCTGCAGACCACCCTGTGGGAAGACAGCCTCTACCTGTCGCGCGCGCCGCGCCACATTTTCGCCGAAGTGCGGGGTTTTGCCCGCACCTACGACGCGGTTCACCAGCCGAGCCTTTGCGCAACCCCGGCGGCGGCCTGGGAACCGGTGTGGTGCACCTGGTACGGAATCAAGGACGACGTAACCGCCGCCTATATCCTGGATATGGTTCCCCACCTCAAGGAAATGGGTTTCGGCAGCATCATCGTAGATGCCGGCTGGTGGATCGAGGGGGCCTTTGAAGAAGAGACCGGACACTACCACCCCAACGAAAAATTCCCGGACCTCAGGGACATGGTGGAACAGCTGCAGGACCAGGGCCTCAAGGTGCTGCTGTGGTGTGCCGCTTTGCACCACCTCGACGCCATCGCCGAACAACCCTTTGTCAAAGAGCACCTGCTGCAATCCGCAACGATCGATCCCCACGAGCGCTTCCTCTGCCCGCGCTGCCAGCCGGTACACGACTACGTGCGCTCCATGGTGGATCACCTCATGCGCACCTGGGGTATCGACGGCCTCAAAATCGACTTCATCGACCCGTACCAGGATCGCTACAGCGCCCCGTGCACCGCCGACCACGAACACGACTTCTCCACTTACGGGGAGGGCATGCACGCCTTGCTCGCGACCCTCCACGACGCCGCCAAGACTGTGCGCACCGACGCGCTGCTGGAATTCCGCATGAACTACACCAATCTGGTGACGCGCAGCTTTGCCACCAGTCACCGGGCTCAGGACTCGCCGCTGGACTTCGACCACATCCGCCGCATGTGTACCCGACTGAAAAGCTACATGATCAATCCCGAGGCCGGCCGCCAGGGCAATGTGGCGGTGCACGCCGATCCGGCTTACTGGCAACCTGGGGAAAGTCCCGCGAACGTCGCCCGCTTCATGAGCAGCCTGGTGACCAGCGGGGTACCCATGCTGTCAACGGATTTGCGCACCCTGGAGGGGGAACACCGGCGCATAGTCAAGGCCTGGCTGGCCTTCTTCAAAGAACACCAGGACCTGCTGCTCTTCGGCGCGCAACAGATCCTGAGCGCGGACCCGCACCACTCCATTTTCTCTCTGCAGCGCCTGGACGTGGCCCTGTGGGGCGTCTACACGGCTCAATTTCCCGGGCAACTCCAGGTGCCTGCCACCGGCATCCGGCAGTTGTGGATGCTCAACGGCAGCGAGCAGGAGAGGCTCTTTGTGCGCCTGACGGGACTGGAGGGCACGCGACTCACCGTGCAGAGCCTGGACCGCGGCCTGGAAAAAAAGGAGACGACACATCTGCTGGTCGAAGATGGATGCGCCGTCCTCGATCTGCCCCTGGAAGCGGGCGGGGCGCTCGAACTGCAGCTGCAAAACTAAAACGGGTGTACCGCGCCGCGCTAGAGCTGAGAGTAAGACTGCCACGCCCCGGCAATTCAAGTCCCGGCCGCCCTATTGCTGGAAGGAAAGTATAGGAAATTTAAACGCCCTCCTCCCAGTTATTCCGGCACCCAGGCATCGACCCTAGAGCACGTGCAGAGGAGCATTGAACCCTAATGGAGGACCGATGGATCCACCAGGAGGCCGGGACGGCGGTCCAAAGGTCCGGATCTGGACCGGCAACGAGCTAAACCCGAGGGGGTCCTACCGGGCAGACAAAGAAGGACCCTTCCAATCGCTTAGCGCAACGGTCGGCGGACGACACAAGCCTGATTCACAACCAAACATTAGTGTGCTGACCTAGGCGCCATTGACGAGACCGTG
>CAXFTV010000355.1:0-5505 GCA_964005845.1 uncultured bacterium | reverse complement strand
CCCCCGTAGGTTTTCGCTTGATTTCCCGTACTGGGAAAACTTACGTTAGACCGCGAAATATCCCGTTGTCCAGATCTATAAAAGCGCAGGATGATGCGGCCCCCAAAGAGAATGGTGAATAGGAGCGCAGTTATAGCTCCGGCAATTGCCCGGAAACTGATGGAGTCCAGCAAGCGCAAAAAAGACAGTGTTTCGACGGTGTCGTGTAAATATGTGCCAAGATAGTAGATCATATGCCCATTCCTGCGAATAGACTTTCCGGCTCTTTTTTTTCAACTAGCTTCAGAATTGCAGGGACGAACTAATTCGGCCAGTTCTTGAAGTCGTTCTTTAAGTGGGAATTCAGGAATAAAATAGGGTGCGCTGGCCAGAATCTGCTCCACGTCGACAGCTACATCTTGGGGAAGCAGAATCCCCCGCTCTAACAGTTGCTTGATAGTGCTTACAACTTCCTGACGAAACTGCCAATTAGGATGCAGGTAGAATTTTTTTAATTGCTCCAACACTCGGCGCTGTGCAGCAATTTTTCCTAGTGCCCGAATCACCTGAATAACGACCAGTGAAGCGCGATCCCCCAAAGCAGCTACCAGGGCGTTTTCGATTCGTTCATCGGGATCGAAGAGTTCACCCAGGATCTTGGCAGCCATAGCTCGCACTTCAAAATAGGGGTCGGTACGCAAAACGTCCAGCAGGCTCTCCTTCACCTCGGAACTGGCAATCTGCAATAAGCGCAGACCATATTCTATGACATTGCGCCGCAAAATGCCGTTATGGCAATAATCACCTCCAAAAAAACGCTGCCATGCTCCCACTCGTCGCCTGTCCTGCAGAATGCTCAGCAACAGCTGCAACTGTTCTTTGTAGCCCAAATAACCGATTAGCTTTATGCCGACATTGCGCTGTCCTAAAGGAATTTCGTACCAAGCTCTAGATACCAATAATCTATCTGCCTTATACAATAAATAAGCACGTTCCCTAGGTTCCAAAGCCTGGGGCCCACCAATCTCGTCAAGATAATTTATGATGTGCATAAGTAGAGCATTCGGATTGGCCGGCAACTCTTCAGGACGCTGTGGAAAATCCAGATTGAGCGGGGCGGGTCTTTGTCCCTCAACCAGACCTTCTAATTCCTGCAAGATCGCAGCTAAACTCCCCTTAAAGGTCATTCTGCCAGCGGCCCTGCTCATCCGCAATCGACGCTCTTTATCATCCGCCAATTCGATAATTTGGCAGGCCAGGCGAGTGCCACTAACCCGGGTGTGGATTTCACCTTCATCCCAGAAGGATTCCTGGTAGACGACCTCTGCCGCTCCACTTTTTTCCATCTCCCTGGCGTTTGAGGCCTGATGATCGTCGGCGGCCCCCGCCAGGGGCACGATAATTGCCGGAAGCTCGCAAACACAGATTTCTGTCAACGTCCCGGCTCCGCCGCGGCAAACGACGAAATCGGCAGCGGCATAGGCTTCCTGGATGTTTTCCATGTAATCCAGGCGTCGGTAGTTATCGGAACTTTCGGCGATGCCCCGTTGGCTCAAGTGGGCTTTGGTTGCCTCGACCGCATTGTAGTCCCCCCCGGTATAACGTCCGGTTATATGCAATACCAGGATATCCCGATTTCGTTGCAAAAGCGGTAAAGCCTCGACTATGGCTTCGTTGATAACCCGTGCCCCTCCAGAACCGCCGAAGACCAGAACGACCACTTTTTCCGCGCCGATGCCAAGGCGTTCACGGGCTTCGTTGCAGTCTAGGTGATACAGTTCTTGCCGCACGGGGTAGCCTACTACTGCCACCCGTTTCATATCGAACCAACGCCCTGCCTGTTCGAAGGCAACCCCCACCCTGTGTGCCAAGCCCCCAACAATCTGATTCAGCAGTCCAGGATGAACATTGGGCTCATAAACGAAGACCTTGGCCCTCGACAAAGCTATTTTGCTCAGTACCGCGTAGGCAAACAAAATTGGAGCACTGCCATAACCACCGGTTCCAATTATTACATGGGGACGAAACTTCAGGAGGATGAATAGAGATTTCGCTACACCCAAACCGAGGACGATACAAAAAGCCAGGTAACTAATTAGGTCGGAGGAACGTGGGAATGGTCTGGAGCGAACGAATTTTATGGGGTAGCCGCGGCCTGGAACAATCCAGGATTCCAGCTTATTCTTTAGGCCTACGTAGAGAAATTCAGCGCCCTTTTCCCGCGTGCGAATTCCGTCTGCTATGGCCAGAGCAGGATAGACATGACCTCCTGTACCTCCTCCGGTAAGCAGGTATTTCATCGATGAACTCCGGCTAAAAAAATGGGGATTTGGAAAGAAAAGAGATGCCTATACAAAGGGGTGCATTTCAGTTGCTGTATCTAATGAGGCGTGGACGATCGTCAAAGATAAGAACCTCCTCTATTCTAGACAAGAGCAAGACACTTCAAATCACCGAAACAACCGCTGCCGGCAACCAACCGCCCCATCCGTTGTCAAGACGGATAAGCAGCCAATCGAGCTCCTGCCGTTCAATTTTAACTTTGGTGCCTTCGTGAACCTGGAAAACCACGGTCTGGTCCCGATCCGGGCCGCTGCGTGCTATACCTTCCTCTGCGGTTATAATCCCCTCTCTTAGGTTAGTATGTACGTAGATGCGGGTAGCGAAGAAAAATCCACTACTCAGGGCGAGGAATACACAAGTGAGCAGAGCGCCGAGCCAGGCAGTCCGCTTGCGCCCCCGGTTCCACAGACCCCAGGCCGCCGCCAAAAATAAAAGAAAAAAAGATACACCAAAAAGGATGCCCAGTTCGTTCAGCGTCGGGTAAAGGTAGACGGCAACCAAAAAAAGCCAGATGGGATTCTCTTCTTTAGCAGGCTCCCGGTCTTTTTTTATTTTATTGGCAAAGCGAAGATTAGCCTGAATATCCGCATCCCGAGGCTCCAGACGCAAGGCCCGTTCATACCACAGAATGGCCTCGCCAAGCCTATTCACTTTAAAACAAGCATTTCCCAAATTGTAATAAACCTGCCCATTTTGCACCCCACTGTTGACGACCTGGAGATATTTATCCCTTGCCTCCATAAATTGGCCCTTGCGATACAGGCCGTTCGCTTCATTATAAAGGCCCAGTGCAGCCGATTGAACTTTGGCATCCCCAGTACTGGCAAACAAAAGGCCGACTGCCAGGCAGGCTTTCAAAGCCCGCCCCGGAAATAATTCCCTGGTCCGAGTACTGCTAGTTCGGTATGATCTCTGACGACCTTGCCCGCCGCTCCGGCCCTGCCTACCGAAGGCACGTGTTCGCCGGGTCGCCCCACCCCAAACAACAGCCCAGATAGAGAAGGGGCCCGACCTAAAGATCCGCAGGCAATTTGCCGACATTAGGTTGACTCCTCCAGTTCGGTTATAATTTGCTCCGCCAGCTCATGCAGCCGCCCCATGTCCCCCCTAGAGGAGTCCGTCGGCGCAAAACGCTCAAAGTCACACTGCCCCAGCAAGTCGCCGACTTTGCCCATCAGGTCTGGATCAATGCCACCCTCCTCCAGCAACTCCATGCAGCTATCCCTGCTTGTCAGCGCCGCAGCCGGCCGATTAAAAAGATCGGCCAAAAAAACCGTCACCGCGCGCTGGATTTCCGCATGAAACTCGGTCCGTTTTTCCTCATTTAGCAACTGGCGGGCCCGCTCCAGCCGTTTGCCGGCTTCCCCCTTTGCCCGCCGACGCCGGGCATAGGCGACATCACCCTCCAGGCGCTGTTGATGCCGCTGATAGAGCAGTAAACCCAGAAAAGCAAGCGGCAGGGAGGCCTGAACTGCCCAGAACATTTTACTTTTGTACAACGATGTCCTCTGCTCTAGTTCCCGAAGGTCTGGTTTAATGTGCTGAATATCCCTTCCAACTTCTAAAATTTCCCGCCGACTAAGCCCCAGCCCCGCACTAGCCGCAACTTCTGGAGTCCCTGAGCTAGAGATAGCTATCGCTTGAGATTTTGAGATTTTATAGGTTTCCTCCAGGGGGTCGAAGTAGGAGAAGCGAATGGAGGGGATCTCCAACGATCCCCCCCGCTCCGGTATCAAGATATATTCGAAAATCCTGCTACCCCCATAGAGGTTGTTATGTACCTGTTCGCGTTCCTCCACTTTGGGGTCGTAGACCTTGAAGCCGTCCAGGCCATCCAGGTCCGGCGCTTTGATTTGATCCATACTACCCTGACCGGCAATCTCTATCCTGAGAGTCACGGGATCGCCAGCGGGCACTTCGTCAGGGGCGGCACGGGCTCCTAAGACGAACTGCCCAACCGCACCGCTGAAATCCACTGGCTGTCCTTCCACGGGAAGGGGCAAAACCTCAATTTCGAAATGCTCGCTTTGCACCACGACGGGCTTAGTAGAACGGCGAAAACCAAAATCGTCAAAGAGACTGCGGCCACGTCTCGCTTTTGGCACTTCACAGGAAATGGCCAGCGGCTCGATGCGGTGCTTTCCGGCGCTGGTTGGAAATAGCGCTACTCGTCGCAGCGGCGCCACGTTGAAGCGTATACCATTAATTATTTGCTGCTGGGCTTTGAGCTGCTGGGCAACGAACAAATCTTTGACCCAGAAGCCAGCAAAAGATGGGATTTCTTTGAAGCCTACATCGTAGAGTTGGAGACGATAGATCAGTTCGTAATCCAGGGTGAGCTGTTGGCCGACGTAGACGCGCTGACGATCGCTGTCGGCCTGGACGAAAAGTTTATCTTCAATGCCCGTGCCCTGCCCGGCTCTAGTTTCCGCTCCAGCCGGTGGTTTGCGCTGCCGGGACTTCGCGACGACTTCTATCTCAATGGCCTCGGTTTGGTGGACTTCAGCGCCCAGTTCCAGACGCACTGGACCAATGGTGATTTTTCCCTTGCGGCGCGGGTAGAGGACATAGTTCAGCTCGCGGATGTAGGTAGCCTGGAAACTCGCGTTGACGACGTTTACCTGCTGCTGGACGCTTATCGATGGACCCTCTACGACAAAATCTCCAAGCGCCAGCTCGGGAGCGGGCATATGAGCGATATTTTCGTCCGTGGTGATTCTGAGGGTTAGGCGGATTGGCTCGGCCTGCTCTACCCTGGTGCGATCCACCGAGGCCTGGAAATCAACCTCCAGAGCCCCTAATTGCCCGCTAATCAAGAAGAGCAGGCACGCCATCCACCCAATTCTGGTGGCCATTTTACCAATCCTTTTCCCTGACCCCCGCAGCGCCCTTGAAACGACGCATCTGGGTTTGTTTTTCCCGATCCTTGAGCGCAGCCAGAATGCGTTCGGCTTCCTCCGGGCTCATCTGCATCTGCTCGCCAAACTCACCACTTTGTTCCCGCTGCTGCTCAGCAGAATCTTCTGATCCCCCAGCCTGTTGCTGATCTTGCTGATCTTGCTGATCTTGCTGTTGCTGTTGCTGTTGCTGTTGCTGATCTTGCTGATCTTGCTGTTGCTGTTGCTGATCTTGCTGATCTTGCTGTTGCTGATCTTGCTGTTGCTGATCTTGCTGATCTTGCTG
>CAXFTV010000354.1:0-8009 GCA_964005845.1 uncultured bacterium | reverse complement strand
CGCGGGTGGGGTTGCCGCTGCAGAACCGCGATATGGCGGTGGCGCCCGACGCTTATTGAGGCATGAAGATTTCCATCGTCTCGTTCCAGCAGCACCGCAATGCCGAGCTGGAGGCGGCCGAGCGGGAGTACGTCAAGCGGCTCTCGCGCCATGCTCGGGTGGAGCTGCATGCGCTGAAAGGGCGGGAAGCCGATGCGGGCATCCCCGCGCACCTGCTCAAGGCCCAGCGCATTGTGGGGTTGTTCGTGGAAGGCGAGATGTTGAGCTCGGCGGGTCTGGCGCAGCGCATGCAGGGGTGGATGAACCAGGGATGCTCGCACCTGCTGCTGGTAATTGGCGGGGCCGAGGGCATGCCGGCGCGGGCGGCGGCGCAGGTGCGGGAGCGTTGGTCGCTGTCGCGGTTGACCTTTTCGCACCAGCTGGCGCGCCTGATTTTGCTGGAGGCCGTGTACCGCGCCTTTGATATACTGCACGGTGGCAGGTATCACAAATGAGGCAACACCGGATTAGAAGTAGCTCATCAACTTTTCCCACAAGCCCATGCGGCCAATGCTCTTTTCGGCCACCAGATCGACCTGGGCCAGGAGGCTGTCGCCCAGCGAAATCTTCAACTTGCCCAGGCCTTGGCCGGCCTGGACCGGAGCGGGGTGTTCCACCGGTAGTTCGATTTCGCGCTTGAGTTGTTTCTCCTGCAGCGGACTCAGGATCGCCACCACCGTGTCCTGGATCTGAGCCTGGACCGTGGGCTCCAGGCCCCAGTCCAGTTGCACCTTGCCGATGGTCTGTCCGGCCTGGACCAGAGGCACCTTGGAAAAGTTATTGAATCCCCAGCTCAAGAGGCGCGCGGTCTCCTGGCGGCGAGTTTTTTCGCCCGCGGCCCCCAGAATCACCGAAATCAGGCGCATATCACGACGTTTGGCCGTGGCCACCAGGCAGTAACCTGCGCGTACCGTGTAGCCGGTTTTGAGCCCGTCCATACCGGCGAATTTACCCAGCATCCTATTGGTTGCTTCCAGGATGAACTTGCCCTGCCGAAAGGGTTTTCTGCGAATAGACGACCACTCGAGAGCCTTGGGATGGGGCAGCAAGCTCCGGGCAATCTGTGCCAGGTCGTAGGCCGTGGTCAAGTTGCGGTTATTTCTGGGCGTGTCGTCGAGCCCGTGGACGTTGACGCATTTCGTATGGTGCAGGTCCAGGAGTCGGGCCTGGTCGTTCATCATGGCCACGAAACCTTCGACTGAGCCGGCGATGTGTTCGGCGACGGCGACGCAGGCATCGTTGGCGGAGTGGATGGCGATCGCCTCCATCAATTCGGCCAGAGAAAAGACCTCCCCCTGCTTGAGGTACACTTGAGAACCGCCCATGCGGCTGGCCCAGGCCGAAACCTGGACCGGTTCATCGAGGACGTATTTACCCTGGGCGATTGCGTTTAACACGACCAGCTCGAGCAGCAGCTTCTGAGTGCTGGCCGGGGAGCGTTGCAGATGGGGCTTGTGGGCGAAGAGGATGGCGCCGGTATCTGCTTCCAGCAAAATGGCCGCTTTGTAGGGCGGATCGGTGCCCGGATCGAAAGTAGTGGCACAGAGTGGTGAGATAGTGCAGAAAAGTATGCTGAAGATGATCTTAAAAAACATGGTTCACTTGCTTTCGGGATTGCACGGTTCGGCGCGCTTGTATCGCACGAAGCGGGGATTCGGGCTCGCCGGGACCTCGGGGGATGCGGCTGTGAAGGTTGCTGGATTTTTTGCCATTTAGAGAGGGGAGAATGAACAAAAATAAGATAAGGGCAGATGAAATTGAGGTCAATTGCGCTAGGCTGGGCTGAACCTTTGGCCCGGGTGGGCAGAGACGCTATTGGCACCGTTTTTCCTGCCGCAGAACTCACCGGCCTATAGGGTGCTGGACTGGAGTTATTTTTGCGGTTATTTTTGCAGGTAATGGCAATTCACAGGACTGGCCCTCGATAGGGCCGCTTTCCAGGCGCTCGGGCATACACCTTCGCAAAAGAGGTATTCAATGGACGCGACAACGCTTCCCCAGCTTAGTTACTGCGGCGAAAAAATCGACACCTCGGCTGCCCATTTTGGCACCTTGCGGATCTCCAGCGAAGCACTGGATGATCGCCAGGAGTTGTGGCGGCGCATGAGCGCCGACGGTTATCTCTATCTGCCCGGTTACCTGGATCGGGACCAGGTCCTGGAGGCGCGCCACGCGGTTCTGGAGCGGTTGCACCAATCCGGTTTGCTGGACGATCGTTTTGATCCGGCGGAGGGCATTGGCAGGCCCGGCAGAACGCTCTCCTTCATGCCGACGGTGACGCGCGACAACCCGGCCTTGGACCGGGTGCTGTACGCGGGGGCCATGATGGAGTTTTACGAGTTTTTCCTCGGCGGTCCGGTGCGCCATTTCGACTACACCTGGTTTCGCGCCAAAAGTCCGGGTATCAATACCCCGACCCAGCCGCACTGCGATATTGTCTACATGGGCAGGGGTACACAGCAGCTGTTTACCTCCTGGACGCCGCTGAGCGATATACCTCACGAAATGGGGGGATTGATGGTCCTGGAGCGCTCGCACCAAATCGAGAAGTTGGTGCAGACCTACGGGCAGACCGACGTAGATGCCTACTGCGAGAACGAGGGCGACAGACCCCGGGAAATCGTCGAGCGGGCCCGGGTCGAGATGCGCGAACTCAAGGAGGAAGAAAACAGGGAAATCCGCTGGAATTCCACCGGGGCCTACGGTGCCGATGCCCTGGAAGTGCAGGCCCAGCTCGGCGGGCGCTGGCTGAGTGCGGAATACCGGATGGGTGATTTGCTGGTCTTCTGCATGCATTTGATGCACGCCAGTTCAGACAATCGGACAGACCGGATTCGGCTATCGTCGGATTCCCGTTACCAGCTGGCTTCGGAGGCGGGGGACGAGCGCTGGATCGGGGAGGATCCGCCGAGGCATGGCATAAGGGCCAAGCGCGGCATGATTTGCTGATGATCACTTCTTCGAGATAAGGACGGGTGCGAGGTCGCGCCTCCGGCATTTTGCCTTGCCCGGGAGGCGCTGATCCCGCTTGCATCCTGCCACCGGTGGAAAATTACCCCGGGCGACCCTAAGCGAATCAAATAAACCCCGGCCGGCAAAACCTGAAGCGAGTTTTCGCACCCCGGGGTTAGTTTTCCCGCAGGCCTTCGGGAAGAAAGGACATCGGCCGATACTTGTCGCCGAGGGCGTGTAGGGCTCGCTGCCAGATTGTTTCGGGCTCGGCGGAAAAGACCAGGTCGGCGCTGCCCGGGCACAGAATCCAGGAATCCCGCTGGATAATTTCATCTTCGAGTTGGCCAACCCCCCAGGAAGCAAATCCCAGATAAAAGCGCAGGATTGGTTTTTCGGCGGTTGCCAGCGCGGCATGACTACCGACGGATTCCAGTTCTCCTCCCGCAAAGATGCCATCACATATTTCCGTACTGTCGTCGATGAAATCTTCCAGCTGGTGTAAGAAAATCAAGGCGTTGCGTTGTACGGGGCCACCCTGAAAGAAAAGGCTGGCAGGTTCGGAAGATATTTCCCCGATATTTTGCAGCCCCTCAGTGAGTCGCTTTAGGGCCTCGTTGGTATAGAGCTTTATTTCTTTGCCCAGGGGGCGATTGATAACTACTCCGATGGTGCCTTCGTCGGGCTGGTGCTGCAGGAGCAAGACGACCGTACGGTTGAAATGGGGATCGCCGCCCTCGTCGGTGCCGAGATTGTCGAGGTGGGGCGAGGCAATTAAAAATGTCCCCGCTTCGAGTGATGCAGGCATGGCAGGTATACCTTTGTAGTTACTGAAATTGGCAATGTTAATCCATTAAAAATGGGCAAAAGACAGAGGTGCTGTCAATAATCAGTAGAGCAGATAATTCTTCCTCAGGTTGGCGAATTTCTGTAATTCTGGTTCCCAACTGGCCATAAGTTCGCCGACGGGGGTGCCCGCATCCAGTGCCAGGCGCATCTGATCGGTGCCGGCCAGGCGGTCGAAATTGTGAATTCCGCCCGGGGGAATGTGCCAGGAAAATTCTTGCGGCCATAATCTTTTGATTGCGGCCAGGGCTTCCAACCCGGTGCGCACCGGCTGAAAAACCTGCCGGTCGATGACGTGGACCTGGAAGCCCTGGCAGGCAGCGCCGGCGTATTTGCCGGCAGAAGGTTGGAAGTAGACGGGGCGAAAGAGGACTCCGGGAAGCTCCAGGGTGTTGAGCTGGTCGGCCAGGCGCGCGGCCTCGATAAAAGGAGCTCCCACCTGCTCGAAAGGTTTAGTGGTGCCGCGTCCTTCGGATATATTGGTGCCTTCGAAATAACACATCCCCGGATATACCACAGCCGTGTCCACGGTTGGCATATTCGGGGATGGCGGCAGCCACGACAGACCTGTTTTCTCCCAGTAGGACGAACGGCTCCAGCTCTGCATGGGCACCACGTGCAGTTCGGCTCCGAGCGAAAATTCCTCGTTGAACAGGCGCGCCAGTTCGCCCACGCTCATGCCGTAGCGGATGGGGATGGGGTAGAGGCCAACGAAGGAAGCGAATGCCGGGTCCAGCACATTGCCTTCCACGGCACTGCCGCCAATGGGGTTGGGACGGTCGAGCACAATGAAGGGCAGGTCGCAGCGGGCGCAGGCGGCCATGCTCAGGCTCATAGTGTAGAGGTAGGTGTAGAAGCGGACGCCGACATCCTGAATGTCGAAGATCAAGGCGTCCAGGTTTTGCAGCATGGCTGCGTCGGGCTGGCGTTGCCCCCCATAGAGGCTGTGGGCCAGCACTCCAGTTTGCCGGTCGCGCACGGCGTCCACGGGCACGCCGTCGGCGGCGTCGCCGCGGATGCCGTGCTCCGGTCCGAAGAGACGCACCAGTTCGACGCCCTGGATCTGGTGCAAGCGGTCGGCGGTGGTCCGCAGGCAGGAGTCGACGCCCGAGGGATTCGTGATCAGCCCCAGGCGCTTGCCGGCAATCAGGGGAAAAGCCGTATCCAGAAGTCGTTCGTTGCCGAGAACTAGGCGGTTTTCAGGCTGTTGTAGTTTTTCTTTCCACACGGCGAATCACAAAGGCTATTCCGCCCAGCAGACTGGCGAGGAGGCCGGCGGTATAACCTAGTAAAGACATGGCAGTGGATACTTCGGTGGCAATGCCGAGGGAGTGAAAGAGCTCTACCAGGGTGTTTTCCCTTACCCCCAGCCCGCCGATGGAAATCGGCAGGGCGGCAATGATCGCGGCCACCGGCTGAAAACAGACGAAGTAGAGCAATCCAGGTTGCATTCCCACGGCCAGTCCAGCACAGAAGTAGACCAGGATGCGGGCGAACTGCACGGTCAGCGAAAGCATCCAGATGCAAGCCAGCAGGCCACCCCGATGGCGATAGACCATAATGCTGCTGCGCAAGTGGTGCACCAGATCGTTCAGGCGGGGGGGCAGGAAGCGTCTACCCAGGGATTCGAGAGCTGCGCCCAGACGGCGGCTCAGTCCCATGGCCAGGAAGACGACGAGGCCGAACCAGACCGGAAGCAAAACCGAAATCGCCCAGACCCCTGCTGCACCGCTAATCATGGGATAGGCTACCAGGGCCAGAGTGCAGGTCGAAAACAGCCCGATGAAGCGGTCCATAAAAGTTGCGGCCACGCCGCCGCTGCTTTTCCCCGTCAGACGCTTAATGTCGTATATGCGCAGCGCGTCGCCGCCGATATTGCCCAGCAGGACATTGTTAAAAAACACTCCTACCAGGTAGAAAGTCAGCGCTTGCTTGAAAGAAATCTCCAGATTCTGGACCTGGAGCAACAGGTGCCACTGCAGGGCACCCAGGATATTGCTTATGACGAAACAGCCCACGGCAAGGGCCAATAACCAGGGAACCAGGCCGGCAAAAACAGTGCCCAGGGCAATCAGATCGGTGTTGTGGACGAGGTAGATAATCAGTCCACAGGTGATCAGAAGTTTGAGCGCAGTATTGAGAAAGGACTTCAAGATCCGGTTTCCTCTGGCATCAGGCAGCGGGCGCTGCGGACGCGGCGGGCGAAGTACTGGAACAGAATGCTGCCCTGGTAAATCCCATCTGGAGCAGGGGCGCCGGCCCGGCGGAGGGACTGACTTTGGCGTCGCCGCTGCCGTAGATTGCGCGGGTGGCACAGGCACCAGAATACGGCGAGCAGAGGTGCCAGAACGCTGTGCCATTCCCGTTTCAGGATATAACCCACAATGGCGAGGCCTTCGAGCAGCAGGCGCACCGGCACCAGCCACAGCAGCCGGCTCGAGGGCGAATTTTTGTAGAGCATGACCAGGTTGTTGCGGTGGTTCAGGTAGTTTTTGCGAAAGGTGCTGGGCGGCAGGGAAAAGCCCGAGTGGTGGTAGACCAGGGAAGCGGGCACGGCAAGGATCCGATAACCCGCCAGCTGTAGCCGCCAACACAGATCGATTTCTTCGAAATGAGCCAGGTAATCGAGGTCCAGAAAGCCGATCTGGCGCACCGCTTCGAGGCGCAGGAATAGCGCCGAACCGCAGGCCCAGAACAGCGGTGCCCGGGCCTCGTACTGGCCCTCGTCTTTCTCGCGGTGGGCAAAGATGCGACCGCGGCAAAAGGTGTAGCCCAGAAGATCTATATAGCCGCCGCCACCGCCGCCATAGTCGAAGAAATCCCGATCGGTAGCCGAGAGTAGCTTGGGCTGGCAGGCGGCGATGGTGGTATCGCTCTCGGCAATTTGGACCATGGGCTGCAGCCAGTCGGGAGCTACCCGGGTATCGTCGTTGAGGAGGACGGCATAGCGGGTTTGGGCGGCTTCCAGGCCGCGGTTGCAGGAGGCGCAAAATCCCATATTGCGCTCGTTGCGCAGGATTTCGATTTGCGGGAATGCTTTTCTGGCCCGCTGAATACTGGGTGCGTCCGGTCCGTCGTCTACCACGATTACGCGGATTGGGAGGTCGCTGTGGGCGAAGAGCGCTTCGAGGCATTCGCCCAGGATGGCGGCCCGGTAATGCGGAATGACGATGGTAATGGGATCGCTCACGGCTGGGTCGCAGTGCTTTCCTGAGCGGCGTTTCGGTGCCGCAGGGCATTCATCAGCACTTGTTCGGCTTCGAGCAATTGGCTTACTTCGCCGTGCTCGGCCTTGTACTGGTAGAGCAGTTCCAGGGCCGCTGGGACATCATTTTTCGCCTGCAGGGTGGCAGCCAGTTCGTAATAGGCATCCCAGCGCTGTGGTATTTTTTCTATCAGCCCCCGATAGAGGCGCTCGGCCTGGTCGTAGGCGGCGTAGTCGTTAACCAGGATGCTGCCCACCGATATGAGATTGGGATAGTTGGCGACTTCATCGATGCCGTAGTCGGCCAGCAACAACAAGCCGGCCTCTGTGAGGAATTGTGCGCCCAGTTCGAGTTGGCCGATTTCTCGCAGATATTCGGAAGCCGTATAGTAGCTGTCCCACTCGTTATACAGGGTTTCTCGGGCCCAGACAAACAAATCTCTCAGTTCGCTTGTGCGCTCCTGGCGCTGGTAGATTTCGGCTAGCTGCAGGACGCAGGCGTGGTAATTGCCCAGGAGGCGGCTGGTGTTGTCGTCCTTGTAGACCTCGGGGTCGGTGGCGGCGCGAAACTGGTACACATTGAACAGGTTGTGCGCCAGGCGCTCGCCATCGGCGCCCAGATCTCGTTCCGGGACCAGGCGCATGGTCATGCCTTCCATGCGCAGGTGGGGATCCAGATTGAGGCGATTTTGGCCGGCTACGGTGATGGCGAAGTTGATTGGGCGCTGCCAGTCATTCCAGTGGATGAGGCCGATGATCATGATATCCTGTACCCGTAGTAGATCGTGTCCGGGCAGGGCAGAGACTTCGACATCCAAACCCATATCTTTAAATTCCTTGGGAACTTTGGGCTCGATCCAGATGCGTTTGTAGAGGTCCACCATCTGGGTATCGGTGAGGACCGAATCGATAAAATTGTCGCTGAGGCGGATATCGATTTTGGGTTCGCGATCGCGCAGCTGCTTGATGT
>CAXFTV010000353.1:0-8348 GCA_964005845.1 uncultured bacterium | reverse complement strand
CTCGAACCTAGGACCCGCTGATTAAGAGTCAGCCGCTCTACCAGCTGAGCTATAGGCGCAAAGGGGAATTTCTAAGAAAGTTGGAAAATAGCAGTAGACCCTTATATTGTCAATAGGTGCAATGCTTTACACCTGAGATCCACCCCCCAGTCCGACATCACCCCAAATCCTCTAAACTCTTGACAATTCAGATCCTGTGATGTAAAATAGCGCCTGTTAAGGGAACCGCTGAGGACCGTGAAAAAAATCATGTTCAGTAGGGCCGCAAAACTGGAAAAGGCATGTAGTCAGAATCCCGACGCGCCGCTCTTTGCCCGTCTGGCCGATCTCTATCTCCATAGGGGCATGGTACATCGGGCCCTGGCTCTTTGCGAGCAAGGCTGTGAGCGCTTCCCGGACTATTCCACCGGCTATGTGATCCTGAGCAAGTGCTATGAAGCCCAGAGGGAGCTCGAAGCTGCTCGCATAGCCATAGACAAGGCTTTGCGCCTGGATCCGGAAAATCCAGGGGGGTTTGTCCACCTGTCCAGAATCTACCAGAATCTGGGTATTCCGACTCTGGCACTCAAAAGTCTGCAGCAAGCCGCCAGCCTCGATCCTTTTAGCGAAGACCTGAGCGCACAACTAGACCAGCTGGTCAGTGCGATTGAGTCGCCTTCCCCGAACGCTGCCGACGACCTTAAAACCGGCGACGAATCCCCAGTATCAGATACTGCTCTAAGTGCCGGGATCGCGCCGGAGTCCATAGCGCCTGCAGCAGAGATAGAATCGCCCACAAGCAACATCGAGGAGACCCCAATCGTGGCCGCTTCGGAGCGCGATAATTTGCCGGGCGAAGCCCTGGTCGCGGTGGAAACAGCAAGCTACGAAGCCCTGCCCTCTTCGACCGTCGACACAGCTGAAAATCAGCTGGAGCAAGACGAAGACAAAACTCCCGATCAGGCCGCAGCACAGACAG
The DNA here is from genome assembly GCA_964005845.1 of uncultured bacterium. Classification (GTDB taxonomy): domain Bacteria; phylum Latescibacterota; class UBA2968; order UBA8231; family UBA8231; genus CAXFTV01. Next base: position 7,390 of record CAXFTV010000353.1, on the reverse strand, counting down.
AAATCGAAGAGCGGGACGAAGGACTACCTGGACCGACAGATGCGGAAGCAGCGCAAGGCAGTCTGGCAACAGAGGTCGGCGGCACTTACGACGAGCCGGAATCCGCCGGGGAAATAGACCCTCTAGCCGCGGATCTCTTTTTAGATGAAGCGGAGCTGGGCCAGGGAGAAGAGAAAGACAGCTTGGGGACAGAAATTGGCGGCTTTTCCGATGATCCAGACGCCGCCAACTCTGACCTGGACCTATTTCTTGAAGAAGAGCCGGAAAAACCGGCTATAGATCAATACTTTCGGGAAGATACGGACGATGGAGGAGTGTCGCCCTTTGATAATCCGGCCGCAGAAGAAGAAGGGGCCCCACTCCCCGGGCTAAAATCGGCAGAGTCAGCATCGCCCACTGGAGACAAAATCCCCGAACTGATTTTGTTCGACGAAGAACAGGTTGTGGAAGAACCATCTGCCGAAACCGATATCTCAGAGTTGCTCATATTCGACGAGGAGCAGAGCCAGCAGACCGAAAGACCCGAAATCGACGGCGTTGACCTGATCGCATTCGGGGAGCCACAGCCAGAGGATGAAGCTCCCACCGATACCCAGAGTGTAGATCTGCTCGCATTAGACCAAGAGCGAGAAAAACAAACCACTGCCGAGAACAATACGGTGGAGCTTGTCGAATTTGACGAATTCCAGACTGAAGGAGCGGAAAATGCCGATGTCGTGGAACTCGTTGCAAGCGGCGAAGGAGCAACGGAGACACCGTCTGCAAGGGCACCCGATACCTCCGAACCATTATCCCCTGACGAGGGGTTGCCTCCCGACGAGGAGTTGCCTCCCGATGAGGAGTTGCCTCCCGATGAAGGGGTGTCCGGTGCAACCTCTCAGCCTGAGAGCAAACCTATTGAAGACCTTGAACAAGGAGAAATTGCGGCTGAATCCGGACCCCAGAATAAACCAACGCAATCCGGCCTCGGACCTCAAAATGATGCGGAGCTAATCAACCTCTTTCAGGAAATAGAAAACGAGCAAACTCAGGAGACGCCGACCGATCTGCCTTCCCCCGGTCTGGAATTGGAGGACAAAGACGAACTGATTGCCACCGAAACGCTGGCGGAAATATATTCTAACCAGGGACTCACGCAACGAGCTATCGAAACCTACAGACAGATACTCGCGCAACAACCCGATAATGAATCTATAAGAAACAAGCTGACCTATCTGGAACAGCACGTGGAAAAATAACAAAAGGAGACCTTCACAGCGCATGGCAGATACTAGCGATTTCAGAAACGGTTTTACCATGGTGATTGATGGCACCATTTTCTCCATTGCCGAATTCCAGCATGTAAAGCCGGGTAAAGGCGGTGCCTTCGTGCGCACCAAGCTGAGAAATGTACAGACCGGAGCAGTGCTTGATCGAACCTTCCGCTCCGGCGACAAAGTAGAGGATATAAGACTTGAAAAACGCGAAATGCAGTATCTTTACTCCGATGGCGATCTCTACCATTTCATGGACATGGAAACCTATGAACAACTGGGTATCGCAAGTGATATTTTGGGGGAAGGTGCCAATCTTCTCAAAGAAAACGAGAGTGCCTTTCTTTTGATGGCGGAAAATAAGCCGATCACGGCCGAGTTGCCGAATTTTGTCAATCTCGAAATAACCCATACCGAGCCTGGTATAAAAGGAGATACTGCAACGGGAGCCGTTAAACCAGCTACCCTGGAGACTGGTGCCGTAGTCATGGTGCCGCTCTTTGTCAATCAGGGAGATACGCTGAAAATTGATACGCGTACGGGCGAATACGTAGAACGCGTCTGAGAATGGAGTCACCGTGAACGAAAAGAAGCTCCGCAAGCTGCTTCAGATATTTGCAGATAGCAATCTCGAAGACCTGGAGATCCAGCATAGTTTTTGGCGCGGCACGAAGGTGAAGCTCAGCCGCCGTAACAGCCAGACCTCAATGTCCCAGGACCTCGCCCCCCCTCCTACTTCCCATGAGACTCCTGCTATGCCGGCGGCATCTCCTCCTCCGCCACCGGCCGCGGAGGAGATGCCCTCCAAAGCAACCGACGAGGACGCACGAGCGGATCTCCACGCCATAAAAGCACCCATGGTCGGCACCTTCTTCCGGGCGGCGTCCCCAGAGGAAAGCCCATTTATTAACGCGGGAGACCAGGTTGAACCGGGACAGACCATCGGCATTATAGAAGCTATGAAAATTATGAACGAAATCGAGGCAGATATAAAAGGTGAGGTAGTCGAGATTCTGGTCGATAATGCCGAGCCCGTCGAATACAATCAACTGCTGTTATACATTCGTCCCTCTTGAAGCGAATTACCGGGGAATAATTTGTTTAAGAAAATACTGATTGCCGACCGCGGAGAGATTGCCCTGCGCGTCATCCGCGCCTGTAAAGAACTTGGAATCGAGACCGTAGCAGTACACTCAGAGGCCGATGCCAATTCCCTGCACGTGCGCCATGCTGAAGAAGATGTCTGCGTGGGACCAGCGGCCGGGAAAGATAGTTACCAGAATGTCGCCAATATTATCAGTGCCGCCGAGTTGACCCATGCAGACGCCATTCATCCGGGCTACGGACCGCTGGCGGAAAATGCAGATTTTGCCGAACTTTGCCAATCCTGCGGCTTCAAATTCATTGGTCCTCCAGTAGAGGCCATTCGCAGGATGGGCGACAAGGCCCTGGCCCGCCAATCCATGCAAGAAGCGGGGACGCCCGTTATCCCGGGTAGCGAAGGAGCACTCGATTCGCTCGCAGAAACCAGCAAGTGGGCCGCTCAGGTTGGTTTCCCCCTGCGCCTGAAGGCCGCCGCCGGCGGGGGCGGCCGCGGGATGCGAGTCGTTCATTCCATGGAGGATCTGGAAGAAGCGTGGAAAATGAGCCGCCTCGAAGCGCGCAATGCCTTTACAAGCGACGCGATTTACGCCGAACGCTCCATAGAAGATGCCCGCCACATCGAGATCCAGGTGCTGGGTGACGAACACGGTCAATTGGTTCATCTGGGCGAACGCGAGTGTTCCATTCAACGCCGTCATCAGAAGCTCCTGGAAGAGAGTCCCTCCGCGGTAGTCGACGAGGATTTGCGCCAACGGCTCGGAGAGGCTGCTTTACTGGGAGCGCGCAACGTCGGCTATTACAGCGCCGGTACGGTCGAATTTCTGGTGGATCGGGATCTCAATTTCTACTTTCTGGAGATGAATACCCGCATCCAGGTAGAACATCCAGTCACCGAACTGGTCACCGGGCTAGATCTGGTCAAAGAGCAAATTCGAATTGCTGCGGGCGAGCATTTGAGCCACACCCAGGAAGACATCAATCTGCGGGGACATGCCCTGGAGTGTCGCATCAATGCTGAAGATCCGGCCAAGAATTTCATCCCTTCGTCGGGAACTATTTCCGCACTCCACCTGCCCGGGGGACCTGGCGTGCGAATCGACTGCCATATCTACCAGGGCTACGAAATCCCGCCCTACTACGATTCACTCCTGGCCAAAGTTGTGGCCTATGGCCAGAACCGCCTTGATAGCATCGCCAAAATGCGTCGTATTCTGGAGGAATTCACTATTGAGGGAGTGGCAACCACTCTCCCCTTTCACCAGGCTATCCTGGCGGAACCGGACTTTGTGGCCGGTGAATTTGATACAGAGTACGTAGCGAAAAAAAAGTTATTGTAAAATAAAATAATGGGGCTGCTGAAGCGGCCCCCGAAGGAGGAATTATGAACGATAAATCGGAACCCCAGATCCCGGAGAATCTGTCTTATACAGAGGAGCACGAGTGGATTTCTCTGGACAGTGATGTATGCACTGTCGGCATCACCGACTACGCGCAGTCGGAACTGGGTGATATCGTCTTTGTCGAACTACCAGAGGTGGGTGACTATATCGAAAAAGGCCAGGTATTTGGCACGGTCGAAGCAGTCAAGACAGTCGCAGAGCTCTATGCCCCCGCCTCTGGAGAGGTCGTGGAAGTAAATCAGACGCTCGAAGACATGGTCGAACAGATCAACACCGACCCCTATGGAGCTGGGTGGATGATCAAAATCCGCACCGACAACCAGGAAGAACTGGAACAATTGTTGAGTAGCCAGGATTACGAAGATTTGGTGGCCGATCTCTAGCCCCAGGTTCCTACCGAGTCCCTTAACTTATTTTCCCGCCTTCACTTTTCCGTTATCAAGATCGTGGATTGTCCGTTTTCAAAAGCCTCGAATCTTGATTTATTACTATAATAAGCATATTATATAACTCTCAATCCAATTTCATTAAAAGATTAAATCTTTTTTCGTCGGCTTCCGATCGCAGATACATGCTTCGAGGATTTCTCGTTTTGCTGAACAAAAGCGTGCTGGTACTCAACCAGAACTACGAACCTATGAGTGTTTGCAGCGTCCGCCGGGCCCTTATCCTGATTTTTCGGGGTAAAGCGCACTCGGTCGAAACAGCCGACGAGATCGTCCGCTCCGTATGCGAAGATTTTCCCGTCCCGAGCGTAGTGCGCCTGCAGCGTTATATCAACGCACCCCGTCGGCGCGTGGTACTTTCCAAGCGAAATATCCTGAAAAGGGATAACCACCAGTGCCAGTACTGCGGAGCCAGCGACAAAAAACTGACGATAGACCACATCGTACCGCGCAAAATCGGTGGCCAGGCAAGCTGGGAAAATCTAGTCTGTGCCTGCGTCGCGTGCAACAATAAAAAAGGGGACTACAAGCCCGAGCAGATCGGTCTGCAACTACGGCGCAAACCCAAACGCCCCAACAACGTAAGTTTCATCCGCAACTTTATCGGCATCAGCGATCAGCGCTGGAACCCGTATCTGTTTATTGACTGAGACCGCCCGGAGCCAGGGAAATCCATGCCAGAGGATACTTCACAGATCGGCCCAGACGTGGACCAAGAGCCCTACGAGATCAGACTCGAAGTATTCGAAGGTCCCCTCGATCTGCTGCTCTTTCTCATCCGGAAAGATGAACTCGATATCTACGATATTCCCCTGGCCCACATTACGGCCCAGTACCTGGACTTTCTCGGACAGATCCACAACCTCAATCTGGAACATGCCAGTGACTTCATCCTGATGGCGGCGACCCTGATCAAAATCAAGTCGCAAATGATTTTGCCACGCGACGAAATTTTGGAACAGGAGGAGGGCGAAGATCCGCGCGAAGAACTGATGCGGCGCCTGCTCGAATACCAGCAATTCAAGGAGATCGCCGATTGGCTGGGAGTCCAGAAAGAGGCGCAACGCGATATCTATCTACGTCAGCAAGGTCCGGGAAGCGAATCGGGCGAAACGGGTAGCCTGCAACCGGTCTCCCTGTTCGACCTGCTCAAAGTTTACAAACACGTCCTCGACACGGTGCCTCCAGACCTAACCCACCAGGTTCTTGGGGAAAGCTACTCGGTTGACCAGTGCATCGATTACGTACTGGCCGCGCTGGAACAACATTCAAGAGTGCGTTTCTTTGAGCTGGTACGGGGAGACGACCGCGATGCCCTGGTGGCTACTTTCATCGGCCTTTTAGAATTACTGAAAGCGCAAAAAATACACGTGCAGCAGGCAAGGCCCTTCGATGAGATCTGGGTCGAAAAACGCACATTGCAGGAAGATCCCGGCACTGCAGTCCAATTTGCCGTTCCGCCTCGCGAGGATAAGGGGCTAAATTGACCACGTCTGACCTGGAACCAAATAAAGTCCGGACCATCATAGAGGCCATCCTGGTAACGGCCGATGCACCGGTGACACCCGGCAGACTGGTCTCTCTATTCGACGGCCTCAACGGACGGGATATCCGCACTGCCATCGACGATCTCAAAGAACGCTACCAGACTGCCGGCCACGCCTTCACGATAATCGAAATAGCCGGTGGCTATCAACTTGCCAGTCGGCAGGAATACGGCGCATGGGTGCGCAAATTCCATACCGATAAGACCCAGCCACGACTTTCCCAAGCGGCTCTTGAGACGCTTTCCATCGTGGCTTTTAAACAGCCGATTACCCGCGTTGAAGTAGATAGCATCCGCGGGGTCAACTCCAGCGGGGTTCTGCGCAATCTCATGGAATTCGGCCTGATCCGCATTTCCGGCCGCTCCGACGAGATCGGCAAACCCATGCTCTTTGGCACGACCAGAGATTTCCTGATTCTCTTCGGCCTCAAGAGTCTGGCCGATCTGCCCAAGCCCAAGGAGTTTGAGGAATTACTGGCCACAGGCGAGCACAAGGCCGGCGGCCAACTCGGCCTTGATCTCACGGGGCAGGAGGGCACGGATGGAATCCGGGAACGCACAGAAAATGGAGCGGGCGAAAACCCGGCAGCAGAACTCCAGGAAAAAACCGAGGCCGCAGAAGAAGGTGAACCAGCCTCGTGAAGCGGCGAGTCCCGCAACCCGGATGCGCCTGAACCGGTTCTTGGCCCGGGCCGGTGTCGCATCCAGGCGCAAGAGTGATATCCTGATCCAGAACGGCGCCGTCCAGGTAAACGGCACCTGCGTTCGCGAGCCCGGACGCGCCATTATTGTGGACCGGGATCGGGTCGATATCGCAGGTCGCCAGATCGTGCTGCCGGATGTTTTTGAATACATTCTGTTGCACAAGCCGGCTGGATGCCTGGTCACGCGCAGCGATACCCATGGTCGCCCCACAGTTTTTGATCGGGTCCGCGGTCTGCACCAGGGCACGATAGCCGTGGGACGTCTCGATTGGGATACTACGGGCCTGCTGTTATTGACCGACGATGGCGAGCTTGCCTTTCGCCTCATGCACCCGCGCTTTGAAATCGAAAAGCGCTACAAAGTTCTGGTTGCAGGCACTCCGACGCCGACCGCACTGGAGCGCCTGCAACGCGGCATTGAACTCGACGACGGGATGACCGCCCCAGCAAAGCTGTGTCTGCAGCGACAAATGGGCCCTGGCAACGAAACCCAGGTCGAGATTTGTATCCATGAAGGACGCAAACGCCAGGTGAGGCGAATGTTCGAGACGATTGGCCACCCGGTAAAGTCGCTGGCACGGATTGGTTTTGCCGGTCTTGGCCTGGATCATCTCAAATCCGGTCAGTGGCGGAACCTGCGACCCGGCGAGCTTGCCAACCTTTTTTCTCAGGTTGGTCTTTCGCCATGAAGAGGCTATGCAACGAGCGCGTGGACTGATCATTACCATAGACGGGTTAGTGGGATCGGGCAAAACCACAACTGCCCGCCTGCTGGCATCCAGACTGGGTTACCGACATATCGACACCGGTGCTATGTACCGGTGCCTGACCCTGGCAGCGGTGCGCCAGGACGTTGCCGCCAGCGATGCGGCAGCGCTCACCGACCTCCTGGAGAAAATCCATATCGCGCTGGAACCCGAGAATCGCGGCGGCCGGG
>CAXFTV010000352.1:0-10098 GCA_964005845.1 uncultured bacterium | reverse complement strand
TTCCCCCGTGCCCCCCTGCAAGGTTCGGCTGGCCGAACCGGAGCGACCCGATTGCGCCTACTTGTCCAGAAAGGCGAGCATGGCATTCAGCGACCGGTGGGCTTCTTTGAAATGGGCGTTCTCCCGCACATTGCGCAGTGGTTCCCAGGCCCTTACTTCAAACTTCTCCCAGCCGTAGTCCGCCGGTTCGTAGCTAAACCTTACACCGAGTTCCGTGATAGTTCCACCGTCCTTGCCATTCTCTAACTTCGTGCGCACGATCTCTCCGAGCAGGGGAAAATAGGCGGGGATCTTCGGACAATAAGCCTCCAGCTGCTGGGTAAAATGGAGGCGCGGATGAAGATGCAGGAGAATCTGCGTGCCCACCAGCGCGTCGATTATCTCGTCCCGACTGTCCACCTCCCGATCCTTGCCGACCAGATAGTCCTCCAACAGCGGACTGTTCTGCAAGCCGACCCCGTTCACACTGAAATCCCGGACCGGAACGGGAAGCCCCGTCTGCTTTCGGATCAAACCTTTTGGGCTGAGAATGAGGTTGCCGACCCCACATCGATAGACGTTCGCAGCCATGCGAAAGTAATTATCCGCACCCTCCAGCATGCCCTTGCCGATAAAATTCAACACCACCAGATCCCCTTCGCTCAGGCAGTCTGCATTACGGCGATCCCGGGCATGCCCGATTTTGGGAGTGCGCAGGTGAATTTTTTCCCCCGGCGCTTCGCCGCCGAGTCCCAGGACAGCCGTCTTTCCCAGGTCCAGCATTTGAATGGCTCTGGAGCGTCCATCCCGGACGACCTTGCTCAGATGTACCCCTTGCAGATTCGGGGGGTTCCGATTGAGCGTTTGACTAAAAAAATGGATCAGCGCCTCGGGACTGAAATCGTCCTCCAATTCCTCCGGTAGGGAGTCGTCCCCGGGCAAGGGAATCACCCGCGGCGGGGAGTTGTGCGCCAGTCCCTTTGATTTTAGACGCTCGACGAATAGATCGAAACGCAAATTCGGAGAAGCCTGAGGCCCACCGACGCCCCGCATCGTTGCGAACCGCAAGGACTTGCGCGACTCATTCTTCACCGGGTTACCCAGTGGAGTAAGCTTATAGCCGAAGGGGCTCTGCGGAATCATGCCCCCCATAAGTCGGTCTGAAAAGCGTATTCGCTGGACCACCTGGCACTGCAGGGTGTAGGGTATATGCCGGGCGTAAAAGCGCAGATCCAGCACTGCACCCCGGCCGGAGAAGGAGGACTTGCCCACGGGCTTTCCATTCGGCGGGGCCAGATAAAAGGTGCTATCCCGGGTAAAGATCCGATCGTCTTTGTGGAAAAAATCCACCGGGCCGATTTCGTCATCGATGTCCAGCCCGTCCGCAGTCCGAACTATCGTGCACTCCGCCTTTTGCGGCCCCAGTTGTCTGAGTTTGTCCAGCGCCGGGGAAACGGATCCGGCCGCCGCCGCACCGTTTCTTTTAAAAAGCCGTTCGAGCATTGGCACTCCCTCAAAGGATGGATAAAACTAGCATTTGATACTTTATATTAGTTATCGTCATCATTTGCTTTTACATGAGCTTATATTCCCGGGGTATTTGCCAGCGGCGCATCCCTTTGGCAGTTTGCCGGCCGGCCTATGCAACAATGCCCCCGCCTTGCTGGAAAAAGCCAACCTGGCTATAATCATTCATAATATTTGTCGGAGTTGAAACTCGATGGCTCCGCTGCTCTGGATGCGAAAAGCAAAGAAAATTTTCCCACAGCCAACCTGGAATGGGCTACGGCCTAGCTAACCCATATTCCCAAAGGCCCCCTATGGCACATCTGATGACGGACAGAGACCTGCTGGAAGCACTGAACCTGGATCACCCCGGTTTGCAATCGGTGAGAGAAGCGCTGCAAGCGAAGGACCTCGAAAGCGCCAAAGAGCAACTCGTCCTCTATTTCCGCACTTGCAAAGATGCCGACCCCCCTCCCGGGAGCGTCGACCCCGAAGACAGGCCGCAAGCCATTTCGGATAGGGGCGAAAAGCTTATCGGGGATCTGATCGAGCGCGACCCGGACTGGCTCTCGGTCGCCGATCCTGGAGAAATTCCGGAGCGTCTCTACAGCACCCAGGTCATGACCAAGAACGACCACCAGCAATTGGTGCAACTGGCCCAGGCCTACTGCGAGAGCGGCAACCACAAGTACGCCCGCGCCTGTTTCGCGGCCATGCTCGCCTGGGTCGAAAGCACGGGGGCCCTACCGCTGCAACCACCCACGGGTGAACAGGCTCCGCCGTGGCGCACCGTCTTCTACAGCACGCCGCGCACCGAGAACTGGAGCCGCTGCCTCTTCCTTTTGCGCGACTGCCCCGGTCTGCCGGTGGAAGATTGGATAGCCGTTCTCAAAGTAGTGCTGCACCACTTGCGCTACGCGGCCAACAACGATGTGCCGGGCATGCCCAATATGGTGATTCACCTCTTCGAAAAGCTCATTCACCTGGGGCGTCAATGGCCGGAATTCGCCGAATCGGAAAGCTGGTTCCAGAAGGGCATCAATGGCCTCAACACCCTGCTGGACGACTACTTCTATGCGGATGGCGCCTATATCGAACTGAGTTACTTCGCGCACGAGGTCTTCGTCCGCATCGCCCGTCGAGGACAAAGCGGCGATCTCATCCTGCCGCCAGACTTTCAGGAAAAAGTGGAGCGCATTTTCGACTTCCCTGCCTATATGGTCAAACCCAATGGCGCCTACCCTTCGGTCAACGACAATTACTCGGCCCAGGATCCCGCCGAAATCCCCGCAACTCGCGGGGGCCTGGTCGAAATGGGCGCGGACTTTCTCGCGCGCGAAGACCTGCGCTATATCAATACCTTCGGGCGCGAGGGCACGGCACCGCCATGGACCTCCCGCGCCTTTCCCTACGGCGGATTCTACATCATGCGTTCCGACTGGTCGGCCGCCGCCCGCTACCTCGTCTTCGACGGGGGCGAGAGCGCGGGCGGACACAATCACGTCGACAAATTGAGTTTCGAACTCTATGCTTATGGCAGCACGCTGGTGACCGACTCCGGCTGTGGCGGTCCGTGGGCCTCGGCCTGGCGCAGCGACTATTTCGTGGGGCCAGCCGGACACAACACGATCATGGTGGACGGCCGCGGCCAGGTTGCCGGCACACCGCTTTTCGCCATCCCTTCGCTGGCCGGCCGCACGAGCTGGCGCGAAATTGCGCCGGAGCCGCTGGACAACACCTGGACGACTGGCGCACATTTTGACTACGCCGCCAGCCGCTACGCCGCGGGCTATGCCACCTATGGCTCGGAACAAAGCCGTCTGCGCGGTTTCCGCTACGAGTTGAACCGGGTGCGCACTATCGAGGCCATGCAGCCCTGGACCCAGACCCAGGCCGGCCCACTGCAGGTCAAGCCCCACGAGCACGTCTTTGTCGATCACGAGCGCAAAGTCTTTTTCGCCAAACCAGACTACTGGATCTTATCCGACCGGCTCCTGGGCAGGGGGCGGCACAAAGCCGAATCCCTCTTCCATTTTCAGGCCTCGGCCACTGCCGAGATCGATAAAGACGGTGCGGTGCGCACGCTCAACGGCGCTGCCGGGCTGACTATTATGCCGCATGCCAGCAGCGGCCTCGAAGCGCGCATCGTCGCCGGTCAACACCAGCCGCTACAGGGTTGGGTTCCCGATGGCTGGGGCAAGCACCGCCCCGCTCCGGTGGCCATCTTCAGCACCGAAGCAGAACTGCCGGCCACCATCGATACCGTCCTTTTTCCCTATCCCAGGGATGAGGCCCCCGAGTTGCGCATCGAACGTCTGGACGTCGCCGAACAAGGCGCGTTGGTCGAAGACTGGGAAGCCTCCGGCCTCTGCATCCACAACGGCCAGCTGCGCGACTATTATCTGGTGGCGCACGAACGCCGCGCCCTGCGCCGTTGCGGTCCCCTCCACACCGATGCCGAGGTCGTTATGCTGCGCCTGTCGGCCGCTGGCACCGTCGTGCAATTGATCCTGGTCAACGGCAGCTATGTCGAGTTTGAAAATCGCCCTCTGGTCGTGGCCGAACACACCTTCAATACGTTGGAATTGGAATGGAGAGAAGACATCCTGGACTTGCGCTGCCATCCCCGCATCGGAGCCGTGCTGGAGGTGGGCACGGCGCGCAAGCTGCTCATCAATGGCGCCGCATCCAGTGCTATTTCGCCCACCGGGGGGCGGCTTCAGATCTTCGAAAACTGGCTGGATTGAGAGGATAGGGCGGGTAAATCGGCAGGAATTGCCCCGTAGAACCCGCGCCGATTGCAGCGGGCGTTTTGCAGGGACTTTCTAGGCTACTGCCCGGTACGCGCCGCCGGTCCTTTTTTTGGACTTCTGCCGCGCCGAGTGGGCTTTATCAGTGCTGGTTTTTTTGCTTGCCGTCCTCGTCGTCGGGTGCGGTTCGCGCATTTCTATGCTGGCCTTTTTCTCTCCTGCTTTGCCGTGCTCGCCGCGTTTTTCCCCTGCTTTGGCGCCCGAGGACGAACCGCTGAAACCGACCCACAGCATCAATATCAGGGCCGGGCTCCCCCAACTTCTGACCAGCGCCAACATTTCCAGATCGGTTACCTGCCGGGCCGCCAGATGAATTTCCAGAAAAATCAGCACGCCCTGCAGCAGCCAGAGTACGGCTATCGTGACCCCCATGCCGAGCAGGCGCCGCCTCAGGGAATAGCCTGGAATCACGGCGAAGAAAGCGAGGGCGGCGATGATGTCCGGACAGGCTACGCTGCTGCCGACCGGATCGCCGGAATTCAGGTAGATCGAGGCATTCGTCATCCAGAGGCCCAAATTGACCCCACCCAGGATCGAGGCCAGGTAAAGGTCGGATATATAGGTCCAGCCCATCAGCAAGAGGGCGGCAGCGGGTAAAAACCCGATGAGAAAGTGGAGGGGAGATTTATTCATAAATTAGAAAGTGCCCTAAGCGGGAAGCAAAATAGAGTTCTTACCCCTCCTTATCCAAGTGATCCAGAGCATCATGACAAAACCGAGATTGAGGACGACCATAAAATAAAGGTGGAAAAAGCGCAGCAAATCGGGCATGGAGTTGGCAATTGCGCCCAGGATCACCAGGCGGAGTGCGCCATAAGCGAAGAAAGCGGGCATGCTGAGCAGCGCGCCATAGACCTTGTGCCCCAGACTCGCGGGATAGGCACCCAGTGCCGCGAGAAAGATGAAAAAAGCGGAAATGCCGCTGCACTGGTGCTCGACGTGAAAGATGATGCGGCCGATCTCGATGATACAGGAATCGGCTTGTCCCAAGGGCGGTCTGAGGACCACGGACACGCCGGCCAGATCAATCAACGTCGCAGCGGTCCAGGAAATCGGCCACAGATACAGCTCGCTGAACAGCGACTGCCAGCTGTTGAAAATCCACATCAACCCCGCCAGGCCAGCGACGAAAAAAACGCAAAACCGAACTCTGGAATCCAGCAGAAAAGATTTCCAGGGCTGCTTTGTCGACTGATCTTCCACCTCTAAGCGCAGAGCTTTTATTCTTGCCGCTTTTGACATAACTGTATGTATCGTCCGATTGCCAAAAATCGCCTGCAATTATTCAGCAAATAGATAAAAACACCTTGGGCTATCCACCCTATAAATATTCGTAAAACATCAAAAAAACAGACAGATATTACCTGTTTGAATAAACGTAGCTTACCCGGCGCCCGGAGGCGGAGTCTCGCCATAAAACGACCCCGAGTAGCCAGGTATTGTGGCTGCTGCCTGCCGGTATGAACCTTGAACGGGGTTCAGCGGCCCGATATAGGTATTCTACTTAAGCAAAGCTTATACCAAACAAGTTTTACATATTTAAAATATTGTTTATTTTAATTTTACATAAATTATACGCGGCCATTCAAAAACCGTGAAAAGAGAGGTTTTCCCAATTAGTGGAACTTTTTTCAGGCAATTCGAACCCGGTAAGGGGCATTGGAGCTTGGAGAAGCCGGCCATCCTGGAGGACCTTACCCAAGGCCTTGAGCAGGGATATTTTGCAAGGGTTTGTTGCCTTTTGCCGCGGGCTCCTTATATTCCCCCCGTTTATGACAGTCGTCCTGCGGGCAAACATGCCGCCTTGAAACCGCTGGCTGCGGCAGCGATAAAATTGGCGGCCGCAGGCGTGCATCATTACGCGAGGAACCGCTTGTGAAGCGCATAGCCATCGGCCTGTTGCAGCAGGAGACCAACGTCCTCAATCCCGTCGCGACCCAGCGCGGGGATTTCGCCATTTACGGACTGGCCCAGGGCCCTGCAGTCATCGCCGACTACGGCGACGTCGGCGAGCTGGCCGGGATGACGGTCCTACCCGAGATCCTCGGTGAAAAAGTCGAATGGCTCGGCCTCATGCGCGGCGTGGCCTGGCACGGTGGTCCGCTCGCGGCCGGGCTGGCCGCCGAATTCACCGAGGCCATGACCGCCCCGTTGCAGGACGCGGCGGTCGACGGCGTCCTGCTCTCGCTTCACGGCGCCCACGCCGGCGTCGACGAACCCGATGTCTGCGGGCGCATTCTCGCGGCCGTACGCCAGCTGGTCGGCGCTGAAATACCCGTCGTCGCCACCCTGGACCTACACGCCAATATTACCGTCGCCATGGCACAAAATGCCGATCTGCTCTACGGCTTCCACACCTTTCCCCACATCGACCAGGTCAGCTGCGGCGAGCGCGGTGCCCGCGGCCTGGCGCAACTCCTGCACAGCAGCGCGCGCCCCGCGATCTCGACCTGGAAGATCCCGATGGTCGTCAACAGCGAGGGCCGGGCCACCGATCGAGGCATCCAGCGCGATCTATGGCGCCAAATCGTCGCCAGCGAAGAGCGCGATGAGGTGGCTTCGGTCGGTCTCTACATGGTGCAGCCCTGGTTCGATGTCCCCCTCCTGGGCTGGACTCTCTACCAGGCCTACTGGGGTGCCGCACCTCCCTTCGAAGCGGAGGCGATAGCCCATGCCTGCTGGGAAAAACGCCACTACCGCGATATCGACTACGTCACCCCCGAGACCCTGATCGAACGGGCGCGCAAAATCGCCGGTGGTCCCGTCGCCGTCTCCGAGGGCCACGACGCCACCAATAGCGGCGCCCCCGGCGACAGCACCCACCTGCTGGCGGCAATGGTCGCCGAGGAGATCGGCGCGGGCGGGGGTCTGTGTTTCTGCGTCGATCCCGAGTCGGTTGGGCGCTGCCGGGCCGCCGGAACCGGGGCGACGCTAGCACTCGAAATAGGCGGCAAACGCGACCCGTACTCCGAACCCCTGATCGCCACCGTCCTGGTAGAGGCCCTCGGCGAGTTGCGCTTCACCCTGAGCGGCCACGGCGGCCACAATCTGCCGGTGGACATGGGCCGGATGGCCCGCGTGCGGGTGCGCGATACTACCATCGTCCTGGTCGAAAAAACCGGGCCGGGCTCGACGCCCCTGCTCTACCAGGCCGCTGGTTGCGACCCCCGGGCCCACAAGATTGTGCTGGCCAAAAGCCCCGAGGGTTTCCGCCAGGACTACGAACCCTTTTCCAGCGGCATTCTCTATGCCGCCGCCCCGGGTGCCGCTACGCCTTTTATCGAAGAAGTCGAATTCAAAAATGTGGACCGACCGCTCTTTCCCCTGGACGACCTGAGCGCGCCCGCAAAGGCCGGGTGGGCCGGCGCCATTTTTACAAAACCCGCGCGCGGGTAAGGCGTCGAAGATCCCCGGAGTCCTGCCGGACCACTCGGCGCGTTCCGCGTCTGCATGCATTTGGGCACTGCGTCGGGAGCACCTGCCCCGGCGGAGGCATGGCACCCCTTTATCCATGCGACAAATAGTTGTAGTCGTGCAGCCGGGCTAGTTAGCGAGGCAGGTAGATAGATATGTCTAATCCTCTTATTTTAAGTGTGTTAACATAAATACACGCTTGTTTTTATCGGCGCCAAACCACATATTCAATAAGCGTACACGCACTTTTTACTAAATTAAAATTTTTTCAGCTAGTTATAATCGTTTTCAGCAGGTTTAATCCGGCGCCAAAGAGCGATTTTTTTTCCGCTTCCTGCAAAAGTCTCGAACCGCCTCGAAGTCGGCTACCAAAACCGGGTGCCGCTTTCCTGGCGGGCGCGAAGCCGAGGGACGATACCAGAGGTCAGTAGTGGCATAAATGGTCGGATTGGCTTTTTGTTTTTTTTTCTCCGGATGTGCCGCCCTGCTCTACCAGACGGCCTGGCTGCGCCAGTTCGCGGCGGTCTTCGGAACTTCCGATCTGGCCGTGGCGGCAGTGCTGGCTGCCTATATGGGCGGCCTGGCTCTGGGAGCGTGGGTAGCAGGTCGCTACCTGGAGCGACTACACCGCCCCGTGCTGACCTATGGCCTGCTCGAGGCGGCCATCGCCCTGGGCGCTCTCGCCGTGCCGTGGCTGCTGCAGTGGGCCGGCATGCTCTACGCCGCCTGGGCCGGCGGTTTGCCCGCCCCACCCAATGCCGGCACCGGTCAGGCCCTGTATTACCTGGCGGCAACCTTTGTCATTATAGTACTACCGGCGGGTTGCATGGGCGCGACGCTGCCGCTTTTGACCCGCTATGCAGTACACAGCGACGCGGCCATCGGTCCGCGCGTGGGCCTGCTCTACATGCTCAACACGGTCGGCGCGGTGGCCGGCACCCTGATCGCCGCCTTTGTGTTGCTGCCTGGCTGGGGACTGCAAATCACGGTCCTGGCAGGCGTTGTAATTAACGGACTGGTATGCGCTCTGGCCATCCTCATTGCCCAGGGCCCGGCACCGCAGCACCTGGGGGAAAGGGCGCCGGAAGCGCCTGCCGCCGGCCGCGGCTTCGGGCGCCGCGAGCAATGGATCCTGCCGCTGATCGCCTGCTCGGGTGCGACTTCGTTTCTCTACGAGATTTTTTGGACCCGGCTCCTGAGTCATCTGCTCGGGGGTACGATATACTCCTTTGCCATCATGCTGGCCGCTTTCCTGGGCGGCCTGGCCCTGGGCGGCGGCCTCTCCGGGTGGTGGGCTACCGACCAGCGGCGAGCGGTGGCCGGCTTTGCCCTGGCCCAGGTAGCCACCGCGGTTTTGGCGGCCGGGGCCTACAGCGCTTTGTGTGCGCTCGACCTTGGCGAGACCGGCCTGGCGGCCAACGCCCTGCTGGCGGTGCTGGTCATTCTGCCCTCGGCCCTGTGCATCGGCGCAACCTTTCCCCTCGCCGTGCGGATATGTGCCCGGGCGGCGCCAGAAGCCGGGCCGGCAACGGCCCGCATCTATACGTGGAACACCGCCGGCGCTATCACCGGATCGGTGCTGGCGGGATTTTACTTTCTGCCCGCCCTGGGCTTCGCCGGTTCGCTGCACCTGGCGGTGGGTATCAACCTGACCCTGGCCCTGGCCGCCCTGGTGCTGATTGCACCTCCGCCCGGCCTCCGGATCGCCATTTATGGCTGCCTCGGCATCGCCTTGCTGGCTCTTTACCGACCAGCCCCGCCGACCCGCTTACTGGATAGTTCCGTCGTCAACGACGAGCGCGGCGGCCGCCTGCTCTACTCCAGCGTCGGACGTTCTTCGACCGTATTGGTCAAAAGCCTCGAGGGTAGCCTGCACCTGCGCACCAACGGCCTGCCCGAAGCCGGCGTGCGCCTCGAGGGCGCACCGCCGGAAGGCCTCAGCCAACACTGGCTGATGACTCTGCCCCTACTCGCCCGGCCCCAGGCAACTACCGCCCTCGCCGTCGGCCTGGGCGGTGGCGTACTGCTCGAAGATCTGCCGCCCTCCATCGCCTCGATAGACGTCGTCGAACTCGAACCCGAGGTCCTCGCCGCCAATCGGCTCATTGGTCCGCTGCGCCATAGCGATCCCCTGCAAGACGCGCGCATCAAGATCGTGACCAACGATGCGCGCAACGCCCTGGCACTGAGTGCCAGGCGCTACGATATCATCGTCTCGCAACCCTCGCATCCATGGACCGCGGGGGCCTCGCACCTCTACACCGACGGCTTCGTCGGCCTGGTCAAGAGTCGGCTGCACCAGGAGGGCGTTTTCGTCCAGTGGATGAGCGCCCACTTCGCCGATGCCGAGCTGATGCGCTCGCTCTGCGCGACCCTGGGGCAGCACTTC
>CAXFTV010000351.1:0-14173 GCA_964005845.1 uncultured bacterium | reverse complement strand
CCCCCAGGACAACTGCATGCAACACCGCCACCGCTTTGACTCCTGATCCGGCGGGAGGGTATGCGCTTTGCATTTACCCGGAACTTGTTGGTATCGCCGATGCGGCTGTGGGCTGCACGGGTGTCTTCGCGCAGCTTCCCGTTGCCGCCCTCGAATCTTTCCCGACGCAGTCCCGAAAGTCCCAGCGCAAACTAAGCACCTGCTGCGAGGGCAAAAAATAGCAGCGGCCGTCCCCCACTTCGCTATAGTATAGTATTGAAGAGTGTCAGCGGGAACAGGGAGGCGGGCTGATCTTTGCTCCCAGTCGCTACGGGCACGTCGCGGAAGGGATCGTGTTAGAAGCCGTCTCAAAACTCCAATCTGGGCTTCGCGCGGCCGCAGGGCGAATTTTAAGCCGGCTTCTATGAGCGTCCCGGCAGATTCCCAGAACCGGAGCCTCGGGGTGCCACAGATAGTAAAAAAACACAATAGGGGATTCCACCATGTCGGAAACGAGCTACACAGATCGCACGGACGGCGTCGAGGAAAAACTGCGCTTGCTGCAGGATGCGTACAGTCAGGGCAACCACGATCTCACCATGTCTCTGGTAGAGTCTATCAAGGACACGGTGGTCTTTGAGCGCCAGAGGAAAAAGATCGGGGCAGATTCTGTCAGCGGAGCGGAGACTTTTGCGGCCGTCACTGAATTGCCCGCCGCATGGGCCCAGTGGGCCCGGGGATGGCAATTCTGCAAGGTGCTGGAATTGAGCGAGACAGCCGGAATCGAACGGCGGCAGGAGCCGGTAGATATCTGTGTCGGGTTTCTGGCCGAGCACACCGCCGACCTGCAGCGCGAGGTGCGCGTCGCCCGGATAGACGCGGCAACCGGCACATTGTGCGAAGTGATCAGTCAGGTGTATGGGGAAGTCTTCGAAGAAGGGGAACGATGCTGTCGCGTGGTGTTTTTCGCGGATGTGCCCGCTCGGGGCCAGGTCTGCTACCTGGTCTTCTACGGCAATCCGTTTGCCGAGTTGCCACGCTATGCGACCGATTTGCAGGTGCGTGGCGAGGGCTACGGACTGGATATCGAAAACAGCTACTATGCCGCCCGGCTTTCGCGCCAGATGGGGCAGCTGGAACGCATGCGCTACAAGCGCACCCACGGGCTGGAATTGTTTATCGAAGGCGATGGCCACGGCGAGCCACCGAATATCGACTGGGCCCACGACTACCTGGCCTCGAATCAGTTCCAGAAATTCAGGGTGACCAACTGGGCTTCCTGTCCCAATTTCGAAGTGGTCCGGGGGCCCCTATGCACACAGGTGCGACGCTGGGGTTTCCCCCACGCACCGGCGCATCCGCTCTTCACACCGTGCCGGATGCACATCGATGTAAAGTACACCTTCTATGCCGGCCTGCCCTACTTCGTCAAGGAAGGCCGCATGGAGATGATCCAGGACTTCGAGCTGAACTACCTGCGCGACGACGAATGGCTCTTTGCCGGGCATCCATTTACCCAGACCGTGTGGATGGATCGGGAAGGGATTCTGCACGAGGGTGAAGTGAGCGCCGGTCACGGAGATGATCTCTGGGGAGTGGGTTTTTTCAACGAACACAACCGCGAGTGTTTCATCGCCCTCTTTCTGGACCACAGCGCCGAGAATTTCGACGGCCTCTACCACGCCGGCGCGCCCGCTCTCGACTATGGGGGACATGGGCAGCTGTGGAGCCGCTGGGCGGCGCGCGACAATCCCAACTTCAAAGCGGGGGCGGTGCTGAAACAGCACAACGCCTATATCGTGGAGCCCTACGAGGGTCCCGAGCAGGTGCAGCAAACCAGACAGGGACTGTTGGCGCCCTTGCGGGTCGATGCAGCCCCGGTGCCGAGCGGCGCCCGGAGTGCGGTCGGCCAACTGGCCCGCAGGGGCGAAACCGAGGATACGGCACCGCTAAAAAAGGCGATCTGGCAGGCGTTGAGGGAAGTCCCGGACGATATGTACTATCGGGCCGACGCCAATCTGGTAGACATGGGATATATATACGATCTGCGGGTGGAGGACGACCTGGTGCGGATAGAGATTACCATGCCGCATCGGGGCCGACCCAAGTTCGGATATATTGCCAACCCCCTGCGGCGGCGACTGCTCGAACTGGACGGAGTGCGCGAGGTGATCGTGGACTACACCTGGGAGCCGGCCTGGAACGTGGCGCGGGTGACGGCGGCGGGCAGGGAGGCGCTGGGGCTGGAAGTCTAAGTGGCGCATCCGCGAGGAGCGGCCGTGCGGGGAATTCACCTGTGGCGTTTTGTGAGTCCCGGTTGCTGGGCGGAACTTCGCTTGCGCGGGCGCCGGAATCTTCTCCCCCGGCATTGCTCGCGGCTTACCAGTCGTGTACTCTGTGGCCCTGCAGGGGGAACCAGATGAGGTCCACCAGGCCGGAAAGAACGACCCCGACCACGTAGCCAATACCCAGGCCGTAAAAAAAGGGCCTGGCCCCGTGGTGGGCTTTGATACCGCCGTAGCGCAACAGCGTCAGTCTGACGATCCACACCAGGAAAAGGCTGAACCAGTAGATCGAAGTGCCCGAGGTGTGCTGGAAGGCCAGCCCGATGGGGTGGAGCGGGAACCAGTGCAGGCGGGCCCGCAGCAGGGCCAGACCCCAGGCCTCGAAAAGCCCCCACGACCAGACTCCCCACTTGCCCGGCGAGCCCACCCTGGGGTTTTGCAGCAGATGCGCGGTCTGGTCGAAGACGCCGAAGGCCTCGTATAGGAAGGTGGCCCCGCCCTCGTCGTAGGCGACCTCCAGGCTCGCCCAGACCGCCACCAGGAAGCCGCTTACAAAGGCCAGCAGCACGGCAGTAATCACCTTCCAGGGGTGTTCCCGCAGGGAGAAAATGCGCAGGTGGTGAGGGATGGCCGGCCACGCCAGCAGGCGGATATTGCCGAAGAAGGCGTTGCTGGTGAACATCTTGAAGGCAACCACGTTCTGCGTCGACAGCTGGGCCGAGCCGATCAATTCAGTGATGAAGGCACCTCCCTTGGCGTTGGACCAGCTGGGCATGAGGTAGGGGAAGCCGGTGGCGGCGATTAGCTTGACAGTGACGAAGAAGGTCAGCGCCATGAGGGCAAAGGCCCCCGCCGCCAGGGGGAGGCTGGCCCCGAGGCTGCAGGCCCAGGCGATGACGCAGGATGCCGCTAGCAGCAGGCCGACCAGGGCCAGGCGGTAGTGGCGCACATCGCGGCGGTCCCCCTGGCCGGTGCGCACCTGAAACCACCCCTGACGCAGGTGCCCGCGCGCCAGCCAGACGGACCAGCCGGCTATAAAAACGGTGGCACCGAAACTTTCCAGCGAGAGAATTTCGCCGGAACCGAGTGATTGTCCCGAGCCACCCACTGAAAAACCCACCCGATCCATCGTTCCGAGCTTGAAGGTGGCCAGCAGCACAAAGAATACAATGCTGCCCAGGATATCGAGCGGACACAGGTAGGTCAGAGCCAAAACCAGCGGCAGGACCCGGATGGTCAAACCCGGAAAGGGCCGGGGCAGCTCCAGGAAGAAGCGTTTGGTATAGAGTTCGAAGAGCGGCAATCCGGGGGTAAAATAGGTGGCAATATTGTAGAGTAGCGGCAAAAAAACCAGGGCGAAGCCGATCCAGAACAACCCCGAGCGGAACAGGTCTGGCACGCCCCGCGGTCCGTCGAGACCCTGCGTCAGATCCATCGGCATCTGCGCCAGCGGAAAGGTGAGCTTTTCGGCCCCGGCCCACTGCCGCTGAAACAAAACCACCAGGCAAAAGCCGAAAACCACCATGCTCAGCGAAGCGCCCAGCCACTGGAGTATAGCTTTGTACCAGCCATCCCAGGGCACCGATGCGCCCGCGGGCAGACCCAGCCAGAAGGTGTCCACCACCCGGGCACTGGTATTGGGCAGGGCATCCCAGGGCAGAAAGGGAAAAAGCAGTTCCGACCACTGATTTTCGGGCGTGGCCGAATAGATCGGCGCGGCGGTAATGGCAATCCAGTAGTCGCTCCAGCCCCACTGCGGCAGGGCCCCTACCACCCAGAGCATGGAGAAGATGGTCAGCAATTCCCCCCGGCGCAGCGCCAGTCGTGGCCACACCCGTTTGAGCGCCGTGTTGATGAAAATCCACAGCACAAAGGGCATGAAGGCGACCATGGGGAACTGCGAGCGCACATAGCTGCCCGAACCCGATCCGTGTCCCACCTCGCAGATGAGGTAGTAGAATACGCCGAAGATGGTGAGGACGCCTAGAATTAGGGCGCGCAGGGTGATAAGCGGCGGCATCTGGTCGCCGGATTTTTTTCCTGAAGAAAGCAAAATGGCCGCTCCTGACTCAGAAGTAACCCAGGACGCTTCCGGTCTTTCCTGTGAAATAGTCGATCACCAGCCACATTCCGGCTACAAAAGTCTGGCCCGTGATCAAACCTAGAAAAAAAGGCCGCGTTCGCGCGTAGCCGGCGGAGCCGCCGTATTTGAGAATCACTGTTTTCAACATCCAGGCCACGAATATGCTGAACCACACCCAGTTCATGATGTAGAAGGTGCCGGTGGCAAAACCCAGCGGGTGCAATGGCCACCAGACAAAGCGGTAGCGGATATAGGTCAGCAGCGCCATCAATCCCGCCCCCAGGCCAGTAAAACCCCATCCAGACCAGCTGGTCAGGGTGGGATGGGCGAACAGGGGGGCGATATAGCTGAAGGCGTTCTGCGGCACGCCCTTGAACCAGAAACTGTGGAGATTGACCCCGCCGTACTTGTATGACAGCGTCATGATGGACCACACCGAACCGATTATGGTCACGCCCACGCTCAGTGCCACGGCCCACAGCAGGTTTCTCCTGCTGCCGCGAAGCTCTTCGGCCAGCTTCAGCGCATTGGCGTAGCAGGGCATGAAGAAGATGCGAATATTGGCCGACCACACATAGGTGAAGGCCAGGCCGGTCAGACCGGACGCCCCCAGGGCGCCGGTGCCCAGCCCGGAGACGACAAAATCGGCCGGTGTCAGTGGAGTTCGGAGCACTGAAATGCCGCCCTCCACCACCGCCCGGGTGATGGCCGTGAAGATCACCAGCACCGCAAAGAGGAAAATCGGCACCACCCACGGGGGAAATCCAGACTGCCACAGCCAGACACCCATCACTGCCAGACCCGCCGGCAAACCCCAGACCGCGGTGCGAAAAGAGAGGACCTCGCTGCCGTCGTCGACAGTCGGATCGCCTGTGAAAGCCTTGCGGCAGGCCGCCCGCAGGTGCCTGCGGGCTACCCACAGACTGGAGAGCGCAAGTACGATCATGGCACCCATGGCCTGGTGCGCCAGGTACGGACCAACTGAATTGGCGAAGCGACTCAGGGTTTCGGGACTTTTGAGGCCCACCATGGCAAAGACACCGCGCTCCAGGGTCGAAAGCAAGAAAAACCCCCAGAACCCCAGAGCTATATCGCGATTGAGCAGGTAGGCAAAGCCGACCAGGGCCATGTTGAGATCGACGCGCAGGGAAATATTGAGCAAGGTGGTGTTGGTAGAGGTATAAATAGTGGGGAAAAAAGAGTAGTAGCCATGCAGGGCGTTGAGTGAGCCGATGAGGAAGGGTACGGAAAAACCGGTCCACATGGCCCAGTTCTTAAAAAAAGGTTTAATCCGGGAACCCCGGTCGTCGTCCTGGATCAATTCCAATGGCACCTGGACCAGTGGGTAGAGCAATTTTTCGTGTTCTACCCACTGGCGGCGCATAAGGGTCAACAAACAGATAGCCACCCAGTAGAACGACATAATGAACAAACACCAGCACAGAATCGGTGCGACCCAGACGCCCCAGGGCAGGGGTACACCTTTGGGAAGGCCTTCGTAGAAATAGTTTAGGGCATCGGGATCCTGGGGGGCGATCCACCTGGGTACGTGCGGGTGAATCAACGCCGCCCAGTTGTTTTCCGGGGTGGCGTAGTAGTAGAGCCCGGCGATGATTGGCAGCAAATTCTCAGTGAAGCCGATGGTGGGGATGGAGGTGGCCAGCATGGCCATGATATAGACCACCACCAGTTCGGAGCGATTCAGGGCCAGGCCGGGTCCAAGCAAACCCAGTACTACATTGATCAGCCCCACAAATATGAAGAATACAAAGAGCGCCGCCGGGGTACTGAAATTGTGCGCCATGACCGTGCCCTTGATAATCATGTTGGTATAGGGCACGGCGAGGCCTATAAACAGCGACAGAAGGGCGCCGGTACACACGGCACGGCCGGTGATTCCCCGGGTTTTCTCGCCTTCTAAGGGCGCACTGCGGCGGCTCTCCAAGTGGTGTCGGAACGCCGTGGGGATTTCTTTAACAATCATGCTGCAAATCCCTCTGGACCTCGTTCTTGCAACCGGGCTTGCCTACGCGCGCAGCAACAAGCCTCTTTGTAGACGGCATCTCAGATCTGGCGGGTCACGTATACCGGGCTGCTCCAGGCTCTGGCCTGGTCGGTCTGCACAATGCGCACCCAGTATGGACAGATGCCGCTGATACTGCGGCTATCCCGGTAGGTGAGGTCTACCCTGTGGGCCCCGTCGGTCCGCGGCGCCGGGCCCACCTCCACGTACCGGCTCAGGCCGCCGCCCTCGACTCGCATACAGGTCTGGCTCACCTGGTCCGAACGGAAGCCGAACGAACAGGGACCCGACGAAAAATCGAACTGGGTCGCCTCATCGCCTTCGAACTCGAGGGTGAAGCCCGCCTGGTTACCGGCACCGGTGAAAGACCACGACAGGGTTTCGTCATCCTGCCGCAGCACGTCGCAGGGACTTTGGAAGCCGATGCTCTCCGCCGTCAAAAAACGTCCTCCCGACACCTTCAACGAGCCGTCCCACAAAACCCGCTGGTCCGCCGCCGTGCCCCGCTTTTCGGTGCCGCCCCAGAGCACGCGCAACACCCTGTCGCCCTCTGCTGCCGGTGCTATTTGCCAGCGGCACAGGACTGCTGTGCCGCACAGCAGATCCACCTGTTCTACCGGGGCCGTGCCCTCGGCGGATACCTTTACCAGCGGTTGGCCGCCGGTCTCGTACTCAGCGCCCATGGGCTGGCCGTCCACCTCGACCCACAGCAGGATGCGGGCGCCGCTGGTGGCGTAGCAGCGCCGTGCCCGCAGGGCTTCCCAGAGGCCGTCGCGGCTCAATTCCGCAGCGTAAACGGCGGTGAAACCACTGCACACATTGCGGATGAGTCGCTGGCCCGGGTGATCTGCGCCCGGTCGGCCCGCGACGCCGTCGGTGCCTCCGGTAATGCCTATTTTATAACCCCGTTCCAGGGCGTCCAGGACAAACCATTCGGAGGTGCCGTGGGTGGAATGGATCTCGGCCAGAGGTTCTATTTCGGGGGCGTGGTAGTCCAGATTGGTGGGGCGCCCGCCGGCGTGCATATTGATCAGCACCTCCTCGTTGCGCAGGGCGTGGTGAAACTCGGGTGCCCGCACCAGATCGGGCTCGGGATCGGGGTCCTCTTCGGTAAAAAATCGGCCCGAGCGCCGCAGCCGGGGTTCGTCGTTTCGGTAGACGACGTTGCGGTCGCCGCCGTCCTCGGTAAAGGCACTCCATTCGCAGCCCAGAAAGGTGACGAAGCGGCCGGGTTCATTAAAGGCCTCGGTCTGGCGCCGCACCTCTTGCCACATGTCCAGAGTGATGTGGTGATCGTTGCCCTGATGGGTGGTGAATTGCAGGGCGGCGACATCGCGGCAATGGGCGTAGTGGGCGGCGATTGAGCCCACGCCGCAACCGATTTCCCCCTGGCCCGAGTGCAGATCGCCCCAGAACAGCTGCAGCGGAGGGCGGTCCGCGTGAATGCGTACAGGGTTGCTTTCGGCGTGCAGGGAAGTTCCGGGCACGGCGGCATCCAGCCGGTAGATACCGGGGCGCTCGAAGCGCACCGCAAAGCGGTATACCGGCGGCGCGCCCGCTGCCCTCTCCGCCTCCAGCGGCGCTATTTTTGCGTCGTCTTGCGACAGGGTGAGCTGGAGTTTGTCTGTGGAGACGAGGGCGGGGTTGCCCCATGCGTCTTCGGCGCGCACGATGACCTCGAGGGACTCGCCCACGACCCCGCTGCCGGGGGCCAGAGCGACCAGGCGCACCGGGGTTCTTGCAGCGATGGAGAAACGCGGCGACGCAGCCAGCTGAATCCAGCGATCGTCGCCATCGGGATTTATTAGCAGGAGGAATTCAGCCGCCCTAGCCGCAAAGGTGGGAGCGCGCCACCCGCGCCCGCCACCGGAGCGATCGCCGCAGACCAGGTGCAGGCGGTCGCCCTGGCACAGACGGCCCCGGGTGAGGGTCAATTCGATCTCGTGATTCCAGGGGACGAAGTCGCCGCGGCGGTGGTAGGCGGCGTGCACACTGGCCGCTTCCGCACCTGCTGGGGTGGTTGTCGCGACCGACATATAACCTGCACCGCCCGGATCGTCCGCTTGCAGGTCGGCCCAGTCGTAGGGCCATAGCCAGACGACTCTCAGCCGGCCCCCGGTGGGGATTTCGCACGCTCCCGCTTCGAAGTGGAAGGCGACGGTGAGGTAGTCCCCGGCCGCGACTGGATCAAGGGGATCGATGTAGCCCCTGCCGTGCAGCCGCTGGCGTTCTTGCAGCGGCCGATCCCGCATGTGCCAGATGGCTGGTTTGCCCGGAAATCCGCTCGTCAGTAGCATGCGACTCCTTTCAGGTTATTCACCCGGGACACCCTCCAGACCCTAACCATACGACCTCTCGCAAACTACCCGGAGCACCCTCCCTTTCCTGCACCCCAACCCATAAAACGCCCGGTCGGACCAACGCCCACCCTCGTAGCTCGTATACTTAAATATCAGCGCGATGTCTATAGCGAAGATCCGCTACTAAAAGCAGCACCAAACTTGTCATAATTTTAAGGAGTTGTCAAGTCTATTGCAGCCGCTTCGCGCCTGCGTTTACAGAGGGCGCGAGAGAACAATCTTTCACTGTTCCATAATGGTATTTTACGAGCGCTCGGGAATGCGCTCTCCCTCGGGCCGAGGGCAATGAATCCAGTGGTCCCACGGATCGCGGCCCCGACAGATAACCGCTTGCTGATTCCAGCCCTTGTGGGCGTATACATCGGGCGGCACGAAGCGCATCGTCAGACCGCAGCGCCGCCGCTTCGAGCGATTGGGTTCGGATCCGTGTAAAAGCAGATCCGTGTGCAGCGAAATTTGCCCGGCGCGCATGGCGAAAGTCACCGGTTCGCCGCCGTAGCGGCGGGCATCGTGGACCGACTGACCGAGGACGTTGTGTTCCTCGGCGGCGCTGTGCTCAAAGGCGATCTGGCCGTGGACGTGGGAACCGGGAATCACCTGCATAGCGGCGTTTTCCGCATCGGCATCATCGATAGCCAGCCAGACAGTAACTGTCTTGCTTGGCGTCAGCGGCCAGTAGGAGGCGTCCTGATGCCAGGAGACGCGCTGGGTTTCACCGGCCATCTTACAGAAATAATGCGTCCCCCAACACACCAGATTCTCTCCCAGCAAGTCCTCGACATAGGCGAGAATTCGCGGTTCTACTACCAGGTCGTAAATGCCGCCGCAGTGGCGGTGCCAGCCATTGATCGAATAGCTGTTCCAGCCCTTTGCCGCGGCGGCTTCCATGAGCTGGTCGAAATAAGCCCGGTGGGCCGCCGCCTCGGCGGCGGAGAAAACGTCCAGGGGGAAGATGTAGCCCAACTCGTTATAGTTCTGGATCTGTTCGGGTCGCAGGGTGCGCGGGGCCTCGTTGCGCACCGGGTGGAATTCCAGCGAGCGCTCCAGTTCGGGCAGTGCATTGGTGATGGACACGGTTTTTTTCCTCCTCAATTATTTGCGCCCCCGGGTCTGGCACCGCAGGGCGTTCAAGCATTGGTGTGCGAACCATCCGCGCGGTGCAGGTGCGGGGGCTCTACAAAATCGAATTCTCCAGCCAGGGCGGCCTCGTCCACTTCTATGCCCAGCCCAGGCTGATCGCGGACGAAAACCTTGTCGCCCCTGAGTTCGGGCTGGACCGGGTAGACCTCGGCATCGTAGCGGCCGGTCGTTTCGGTGGGGGATTCGCGGATTTCCAGCCAGGCGAAGTTGGCCACGGCCAGACCCATGTGGGCGCTGGCCGCCACGCAGATCGGCCCCAGGGGGTTGTGCGGCATCAGGTCGATGTAGTGGGCCTCGGCCCAGCCGGCCACTTTCATGGCTTCGGTAAAACCGCCGATGTTGCACACGTCGAGACGGGCATAGTTGGCCAGACCGCGTTCGATATAGGGCAAGAACTGCCACTTGGAAGAAAACTCCTCGCCGATGGCAAAG
Organism: uncultured bacterium; assembly: GCA_964005845.1. GTDB lineage: Bacteria > Latescibacterota > UBA2968 > UBA8231 > UBA8231 > CAXFTV01. The sequence continues at coordinate 3,871 of CAXFTV010000351.1, read as the reverse complement.
GGAATCGCAGTCATGGTGCGCAGGGTCTGATAGGCGTCGGGGGTTTCGTCGCGGATCGGTTCTTCGAGAAAGTCGATGGTGCCCGGCGGCAGCATCTGGCAGAAGGATGCGGCTTCGGAGACGTTTAAGCGGTGGTGGTACTCGACCCCAAGTACCGGTATTCGGCCCAGGCGCTCGCGGGCTTTGATCAGCAGTTCGGCGGTCGGCCCCAGAGAATTGCGCGGTTCGAAGAGCAGCGGATCGTCGGAGGGCGGATCCGCCCAGCACAGGCGAATGGCCTGCCAGCCGAGGCGCTGCAGCAGTTCGGCGCCGGCGAGGTTTTCTTCGATGGTCGGTTTCTGCACCGTGGCGAAGCAGGGCACCCAGTCGCGCTGGCGACCGCCGAGCAGCTGGTAGACCGGCACGCCCAGCTTCTTGCCGGCGATGTCGTGCAGGGCGATGTCGATGGCCGAGATGGCGGCGGTGAGGGTGCGGCCCCCTTCGAAGTACTGCGAGCGGTACATCTCCTGCCAGAGGGCACCGCGGCGCATGGGGTCGCGGCCTTCGAGGAAGCTGGCGAAGTGCCGCACGGCGCCGGCGACGGCGATTTCGCGGCCGATGAAACCGGACTCGCCCCAGCCGTAGATACCCTCGTCGGTTTCTATTTTGACGAGCATCTGGTTGCGGGTGGCGATGCGGACGGGATGGGGCTTTACTGCGGTGATGCGCATGGGGTGTGCTCTCCTGGGAAAAACTTTCGCCGTGCCGGGGCACGGTGCGATATTGCCAAGGGCGCTCTAATCGCGAACTCCGGCGAAGAGACAGTAGGCACCCCAGCTACTGTCGATGTATAGATCCAGGCTGCGGTAGCCGGTGCCACCGAAGTGGACGAATACGCGGGAGGTGCCATCGGCGTGCTGGTAGGGTTCGTGCGGCCAGACGATGGGGCGATGCCGCTGGGCGTCGGGGTACCGTGCACCGAAGTAGACCGCCTCTTCGCAGGTGGGGCGGCGCAGGCCGCACCGGGTGAATTCTTCTAGGGCCTCCTCGGAGGAGGCTATGCGACCCAGGTCTATCAATTGGATGACGACCTCGACCGGAGCGCGCGGTTCGAGCGGAAATTTCTCCTGGTTGATGAAGGAGTGAACCCCATCGTAGTGGCCGGCCTGGACCAGTTCGTCCATAGCTCGGCTACCGCCGACTTGCAGGGTGAAATCCGTGGTGATCAGACAGCCGACTTCGCGAATGAGTTCGGCCATTTTTGCGGCTCCAGGGTCGCTTTCGCTCTGTCTCATTGTGGTCTTCTCCTGCTTGCAAATGGGCCGGGTAGCGGAAAAACCCAAACTCTGCGCCGTGCCGGCGGAGGACCTATTACCGATTCCGAGCTGTATCGAAAAGGCTTTGTTGCGCCCGTCGGGGCCGATCGCATAGGAGATCAGGTCGTTTTCAAAAACGCTTTTGTCTTTCCTCATTTCCGCCGCCGCCGACATTCCCTCCCGGGCTTGACCGGGTATGTCACGCCGTTTCGCTGTCTGCCGCCGGTCTTTAAAATAGCCTGTTTATAACGATCTATCGAGTCAGGTGGTTTTTCAAGCTTTTGAGATCGTTGTCCGTGACCCCGGCCGGCACCTCGATGGGCCGTCCCGCTTGCGAGGCCCGAAGGAAAAAGCCCGCTTCGGGCCGCAGCGAAATCTGGTGGCCCAGACGGGCGGATTTGAGGGCGCCGAAGATGGACCACATAACCGGCAAAGCGGTCTCCAGGCGGCACTCGTGCGGTCTGTTCTGGTCGTCCAACCAGATCCCGACCGCAGCGGTAAAATCGCGCTGCCCCGGCACCGACTGGGTTTCCCAGTCAGCCGCGTCGCTGCCGCTGCGGGCCTCGCCGCGCACCTGGTAGCCCCAGGTGCCGCACTGCTGGGCCCAGGCCGTGCCGCCGGTGCACCAGATGTCCAGGTCCAGGTGCATCCAGTAGCGGGTCTCGCGCCGGTTGCCCAGCCCCCGGGGCGAGCACTCGTAGAAGATCCGTTTGTTGTCGGGCAGCCAGTAGGTCGCCATCAGGTGGCTGGGAGCGGCGTGGGTCCACTCGTAGCCCTCCAGCCCCTCGGCGCTGGCCCAGACCGACTCCGGCCCCTCGTCGTCCAGCACCATCAGGGCCAGATCCATCATGTGCGGCCCCATGGCCAGGGGGCCGCCCCAGGTGCTGGCGCGGACGAATTCCACTTCTCCCAGGGTGCCGGCTTTGAGTACGTCGCGCAGGGCCGCGTACTGGGGAAAGTAGCGGCGCTGGGTATTGACCACGATTTTGCAACCGGTGCGCGCGGCGACTTCGGCGATTTCCGCCGTTTCCATGGGCCATAAGCTCAGGGGTTTTTCCACGATGATGGCCGCTACTCCTGCGGCGGCGGCGAACTGGATGGCTTCGAGGCGAAAATCCGGCTGGGTGACCAGGTGCAGTACGTCCGGCTTTTCCGTTTCGATCAACTGCCGGAAGTCGGCGTAGCGGCCCGGGATGGAGAACTGGTCGGCAAAGGCGGCGAGACGTTCCGGGTCCAGGTCGCAGCAGGCCACCAATTCCATGTGGTCGATTTGGGGGTAGACATCGGCGTGGCCTCGGGCCCGGGGTCCGCAGCCGAGGATGGCGGATTTGAACATATGAGCTCTCCGGTTCTGCAAAGACAGTCCGTGTTGCGGCGAGCGAATCCCTTTCAGAGCGGGGCGCCGCCTCGGTTCTGCTGGTCCGTCGCTGTTTTGATTTTCCTCAGTTTGATCCGCTTTTCAAGCCGGGAGGACTCGTACGCGGCCAGGGCGGCTTCGATAACCCGCAGGCCGTCCTGACCGGTCTGCGGCGGTTCCGTATTGTTGAGGGCGGCCTCCACCCAGGCGCGGGTCATGGCGCCCATGGCCACGTCCCAGGAATCTTCCAGGTGGTATTCGACCGAATCGGCGCCCAGGGAAGGGGCGCCCCACACCCGCAGGGAGGCGCGCGGTTTCCACGAGAACATCATGCCGCCTTCGGTGCCGTACACATTCAGGTCGAGTCGGGAGCGGGCGCCGGGCGAGATGCCGTCGGAGTGAACGATCAGGGTGGCGCCGTTTTCGAGCACGTAGTGGGCCACCCCGTAGTCCTCGTTGGCAAACTCGGGATGGCGCAAATTGCGCATATCGGCCAGGACCTCGGCGACTTCGACCTCGAAGAGCCAGCGGGCAAAATCGATGGCGTGGTCGGCGTGGGTGAACCAGGCCCCGCCCGGGCTGGCCGTCGGGTCGGTCCACCAGCTTTGCAGCGCCGGGTCGTCCTCGCTGCGCGCGGGCACGCCGGTGGGGTAGCCACAATAGATGTGGTGCGCCGCGCCCAGCTCGCCGCTGTCCCAGATCTGCTTCATGCGCTGGAAGGATTGCCAGTAGCGAAAGTTATAGCCGCTCATCAGTGTGACTCCGGCCGCCTGGCAGGCCTGGATCATCTGCTCGCACGCGGCCACGCTCATGGCCATGGGTTTGTCGGCCAGCACGTGTTTGCCGGCGGCGGCCAGGGCCTGGCAGACCCGGGCCCGCTCCGAGGTGCGCACGGTGAGTATGCCGCCGTCGATATCGGCGCGGACAAATTCTCCCAGGTCGGTGAAACCAGGGGCGCCGGTGTGGCCCACGAGCAATTCCAGGTCGTGCGGATCCTCGTCCCAAACCGCGGCAATGCGGCAGAATTCGGCCTCTTTGAGCACGCGGATAAAGGCCAGGGTGTGGGGCCACAAATCGTAGCCGGCAATGCCTACCTCAAACATCGGGATTCACTTCCGCCAGGGCGATGCGCGCGCCGCTTTCGACCGAGTCTTCAATGGCCTTCTGCAGGCGCAGGGCGGCGATGCCGTCCTCCAGGTCGGCCGCCGGCTTGCGGTTT
>CAXFTV010000350.1:0-4936 GCA_964005845.1 uncultured bacterium | reverse complement strand
GTTCAACTGATCACCAGCCGCGATGGCATAAACTGGGAAAGAACAGCAGAAAGAAAACCTTTTATTCCCAGGGGCGGGCCCGGCACTGTGGATTCAGGCGAGATCTATGCAGCCAAGGAACCGCTGATCGTGGGTGATGAGCTGTGGTTTTATTACGGCGGCTTTATCGTCGATCATGGCATCACCTATGACCAGCTGGGTAGACCTGCACATCCTCCCGCAGATAATTCTCTAACTTGGGGGTATGGACAGGAGACGAAACAACTTCTCGCCCAGAGGGGAGGCACGATCAACCTGGCTAAACTGAGGTTGGATGGATTTGTTTCCATGGATGCGATGGAAGCAGAGGGCTACCTTGTAACCAGGCCATTTTTATGCGAAAATGGGGACCTTTTGATTAATGCTTATGCCCGGGGAGGACAAATAACAGTAGCGGTTCTGGATGCAAAGGGCCAGCACATAGGAGATTACTATAGCGGTTTCAAAAAAATCGACTGTTCGCCCTTTGACAGTGATTCCCTGCATCACAAAGTTACCTGGAGGCATTATGTTTCACTGGCTAGTTTAAAGGGCCAAACCATACGTCTCAAATTTTACCTGCGCAATGCACAGCTCTATTCATTTACCCTCAAAGGGGAATAGAGCATAGGGAAAATTCGCCTGAATCTCCGTCCAGCCTTGGGCAAATAATCGCATGGCCAGATTTGAGCTACCCTGGGCGCTAAATGGTCAACCCGTTTTTTGCCGCTGCCCTTTGGCTCCCCTCCCTTTTCGGCCTCAGCCAAGCGCCTCTTCAAAATAGCGACGCAACGCCTCCGGGCTGTGCATCAGCACGCTCTGCAATTCCATCGATGGCAACCTGAATGGATCGGATTGCCGCGTGATATAGCGCACCGACATCGGCGGGCCACCGTCTTCATCATCGCTTTCATTCGAGCCCACGAATTCGGCGTAGCGCTTGGTCTGGCCATCCACCTGATAGTCCGTATCGCCCCCCTCCGACATGCGAATCCACAGGCGCCCGAAGCGATAGCGCTCCTTTGCCGCTCGTTCGGCAGCACTGCTCCAGGAGGTGCCCGTAAAGGCAAAATCCCGCGGCCTGATACCCAGGCGCCGCTCGAGGGTTTCGTCGCACTCTTCCAGTTCGGCGCGCACTTTTTCGCCGCTGGGATCTTCTTTAAAGAGCTCCGACAGATTGGGATGAGTCGTGGTATGCGCCCCGATGTGCCAGCCAAATTCCACCAGCTCTTCGATTTCATCCCAGGTCATGGTATCGCGTTCCTCATCCGGCGGCATGGGGCCGGCGTAGAGCTGGTCCATGAGGCCCGTATTGATAAATAGATTGCCGCAAAAACCATAGCGCGCCAGGAGCTCGTGGACCCCATGCCGCACCGACTTCACCGGATGGTCGACATCGAACATGAAGGGCCGCGGCCCCAGATCCTCTTCACCCTTCCACCAGCGGTGCAATTGATTGTAGTCGATGGAGTGAAAATCCAGCGCTGCCACAATCTGCAACAAACGGTCGAGATGTTCCTCGTTCAGTGGATACTCCCCTCCATCCCTGGTCCCATGGCACATGGTAATTGGAATGCGCAGCATGAGCATATCTCCCTTTGTTAGCAGGTAAAACCTGCATTTATTCGGAGTGCAAAACAAAAACTCGATCGTCGTAAATATAGGTCTGGTGCCTCTCGGACCAGTGCGCTCCCCCGGCGACGATCAGACGGCCGTCCAGATCGAGGGCAGCACCCCACGATTGATCCGTCGGCAATGAGGGGCCCTGCCTCCAGGTGCGGTCGCGGGGATTGTAAATATGAGTCGTCTGCCGTTTGGAACCTCCCATTACCCAGACCTCCCCGGCGTGGGCCGCCACCTGCGGCGCCTGTGGGGACTCCCGCAACTGGGGAATGCCTTCGAGCCAAGCGCCCTGTGCCGGATCGAAGGCAAAGAGTCCCGGCCGCCCGATACAGTAGAGTACGCCGTCCAGGACACAACCGGCGGCCTGGTTCAAAGGCTCCGGCAGGGACGCTTCGGAACGCCAGGACCGCTCGCCGGGACCAATGCTCACGACGCTGGCCAGAGCGGCGTCATTGCTGCCGCCAATTGCGTAAATTCGCCCCGCCGCCGCCAGCACGACCGGCTCGATTCGCCTTTCGGGCAGATGCGGCCCCGGCGTCCAGGTGCCGTTCTGCGGATCGTAGATCTGCACTTCGTCCAGGGGTTCGCGCTTGCCATCCGGATTTTCAGGTTCGGCGAGATTGGCCGCACCACCAACGATCCAGATGCGGCCATCGAGTAAAGCGATGCCGTTGTAACAGCGCGGATAGGGCATCCGGCTTATAATCCGCCAGCGATCAAAGGACGGGTCATAGGCGAAGAGCTCATCGAAAACGTGGGTGCGGGCCGGAAAACTCCAGCCGGCGGTCAACCCCCCGGCCATGTACATTTCCCCCCCCAGCTCGATGGCGAATAAATCGTGATTACCGCCAGGCAGGCGGGCCAGAGGGCGCCAATGGCGCTGCCAGGCCTCGGGCGAGGCGGCCTGGCGATAGAGACTTTTATCGGTGGCGACCCAGATCTGCCCCTGCGAGTCGGTGTGCAGCGCACGCGCTGCCCCCGGGACCTTGCCCAGGAACCGAAGCAGGGGCTTGCCGGCGGCATCCATGTCCGCTTCTATCAGTTCACCCGTGACAAAACCGACCAGCGCCAGATCGTCGGGAGAACGGCTCAGCGCCGTTATCTCCGACTCAGGCATCCCGCCCTGGCGGGGGACTTGCCGCCAGCCGGCTTCCGGGTGGTGGGGGTCGAGACGCTGCAGGCCGTCTTCGTCGGCCAGCCAGACATAGCCGACGGCGTCGGCCAGTACAAAAGTCCACGGGCGCACCCTTGGTTCCTCTCCGACCTGCAGGATGCGCCATTGGCGGGAGACCGCTGCCGGCAGCAGCAGCACCCGGGTCGAACCATCCTCTTCCCGCTGCAAACTCCAGCCGTTATCGTAGGTATCTACCACCAGGGGTGCCGGCGCCGGGGCGGGACCCGGCGGCACGGGATGGAACGCGCCATCGGCGCCCAGCCGCTTGCTACAACCCTCGACCCAGATGCTGCGATCGGGGGTTCGCACGATTCGCCCCGCCCCCTGAGCCGGCCCCTCGAAAGCGGCGCTGAGATCTCTGGGATTTGCGGCGCTTTGCAGGTCGCTGTAGAGAACCTTTCCCTCCCGGGTGAAATAGACCCCCCCCTGCGGCCCCGGTGCTGCGCCGCCGACCGGTCCGGTGGCGATAATTTCGATTGCTCCGTCCCGCAGCATGCCGAGCCCGCCGCTCCCGGTCAATGCCACTATCAGGTTGCCCTTGTCGTCCGCAAAAATTGCGCTAGCAGGTGCGGGCAAGGCAGCGATATATTCCATCTTGGCTTCACCCCTACAGGGCCAGCACCAGAGGCAGGCCCATAGTGTGAGAATCATTGTCTGGTGCAATGGCGCGATGATTTTTCGCGCCTTGTGGCGCCGAAGTTTTGCGCCGCTCCTCTTGTAATCTGAGGCAAATCTTTCGCCGCATAGCCAAAGCAAAGAAAAGCGCATTTTCCTTTATCTCCTTTTGCAAGAACATGCCCAGAGGACAAAACCCTTTGCTCCACGCGGCCCCCATCCGCTCCGGGCCACTGTCCCCAGCCATTGCCGTTCTCGAACTGGCCAAAGGAGATCCTTTGCCATCCCGACAATCGCCTCGCTGGATTTTTCGCCACCCTGGTCGCAACCGGGAACCCCCACGGCAGCCTGGCTTTTATTCCCCATCGCCACCCCCGGCAAGGCCCGCTGCATGCCGCAAGGTAGCCGGATCTCCGGCGGCGTGATATACCCCGCTTTGCGGTTCGATGTAGAGCATCACCGGGGTGCCGATCGGCGCACCCGACTCTTTGATTTCATGCCCCCGCTGCTGCAATTCCAGCCGCACCTGCGCACCGACACTGGAATTGATCGCCAGCGATCCCGCCCTGCCAAAGGTCTGAGCCCGGTCGGGATTGGGATTGAACGAGTCCTGGTGATGGTTGGTGCTGAAGCGCGGCGCCAGCACCGCTTCTCCTGGGAGCATGCCAAAATCGACGAAATCCAGCAGCAGATTCAGGGTGGTCTGGTCCTGCAGATCGCCGCCGGCCACACTGATGGCCAGAATGGGCGAGCCGTCTTTGAGCACCAGGGTCGGAGTCAGTGTAATGCGCGGCAGTTTTCCGGGTTGGATGCAGTTGGGATGCCCCGGCGTAGTATTTAGACTGGTCAGACGGTTGCCAAAGGTGACGCCGGCCCGACCTCCCTCGTTGCCAAAGACATTGGCGCTCGGTGTCGCCGCCACCACATTGCCCCAGCGGTCGGCGACGACGCAGGTGGTGGTGCCGCCAATCCCCGGTCTGAAAACCCCGTTCTCTTGCAGGGGCTTCATATTGTGGGGATCTCCCGGCCGGGCCTCTAGGGAAGCCCGCTGCATATCGATCAGGGGTCGGCGCATGTCGGTATAGGCATCGGAGAGCAGAGCTGCCATGGGCACGTCGACAAAATTCGGATCGCCGTAGAAGGCGTCGCGGTCGGCCATGGCCAGTTTGATAGCTTCGGCAACAACGTGGACGTAGTCGGCCGACAAATGCCCCATGCTGTGCAAATCGAAACCTTCTAAAAGACGCAGGGCCTGGCCCAGATAAGGCCCCTGGGTCCAGGGGCCGCACTTGCACACGGTATAACCCCGATAATTCACCATCACCGGGTCTTCGATCCGGGTGCGGTGAGCAGCCAGATCTCGCCGCCGCAAGAATCCTCCCTTCTCGATGTAAAACGCTTCCAGCTCTTCGGCGATATCATTGCGCTCTTTGTTGCGCCCGTAGAAGCGGTCGCAGGCGGCCTGCAGTTTCTCCTCGCGGCTACCGCATGTCAGCTGCTCCTCTT
>CAXFTV010000349.1:0-9424 GCA_964005845.1 uncultured bacterium | reverse complement strand
TTTGAAGAATCTTTATGACCACTCTAGCGAGGAGTAATACCATGGCACAGAAAACCACGCGCATCGGCTTGATCGGTTACGGTCAAATCGGCGCCACCGTACACCAGATGATCGACGCAGACCCGGACAATGGCATGGAAGTCGTCTTCATTCACGACCTGGAAGCCAGTCGGCTCGCGGATCTACCGGCCGACCTGGCTCTGGCAGATCTGGCCGACTTCGCAGCAAAGGAGCCCGACCTGATCGTCGAAATGGCGCACCCGGACGTAACGCGCCAGTGGGGCACGACCATCCTGGAAAAAACTAACTACATGTTCATCTCAGTGACGGCCCTGGCCGATGCGGGCATGGAGGAAAAGCTCAAAGAGGTCACCCACAAATACGGCACTCGCGTCTTTATTCCCCACGGTGGCGTCGTCGGCATGGATGCACTGCTGGAAAACCGCGAGGTCTGGGAGGAAGTCCAAGTCATCATGAAAAAACCCCCAAAAAACGTGGACTGCGAACGCGCGGGCATCGATCCGGACAGCATCACCGGCGAAAAGGTACTCTACGATGGTCCAACCCGCGGCATTTGCCCGATTTTTCCGCGCAACGTCAATACTCACGCCTCCATCGCCTATGCCGGCATCGGCTTCGACCGCACCCACTCTCTCCTGGTTGTAAATCCCGAATGGGACAAAGCCTCCGTGGCGATCCACGCCACCGGACCGGGCATTGAACTTAAAGTAGAACGCGTCGAAGGCATCACCGGCGTCACCGGTGCGAGTACGCCCGCTTCGATCTACAATACCGTGCAGATGATCGGTTCCACCGGACCCGGCATCCACCTGCGCTGAGTGGCCAGATGAAGCCTTTTGCCAGGATACCCACACAGATACCTCGCTCCGGAATCCGTGAAATCATGGCCCTATCCGCCGATATCGAAGGCGTGATCCACCTGGAAGTAGGGCAGCCCGATTTCGATACTCCGGCCCACATTGTCGAGGCCACCTGTCGCTATGTCCGCGAAGGCCACACCAAATACGTGGCCAACGCCGGCGTCACCGAACTGCGCCAGGCAGCGGCCCGCTATTTTGAACGCCGCACCGGAGTGGAAACCCGCGTTGAAAATATCCTCGTCACACCGGGGGCGGTCATGAGCGTGGCCACCTGCCTCATGGCCCTGCTGGATGCTGACGATGAAGTCCTGCTGCCAGATCCGGGCTGGCCCAACTATCACATGGCCGCGTCCCTGCTACATGCAAACCCGGTTTTTTACGATCTGCGCCCGGACAACCAGTTCCTGCCCGATATGGACAACCTGGAACGCCTGGTGACCCCGAGAACCAAATTGCTACTGCTTTGCACGCCTTCTAACCCTACGGGACAGATATACGATGCAGACGTGATGCAGGCCCTGATGGACTTTGCCAGAAGACACGACCTCTTCGTGCTCTCAGACGAGATTTATGGAGAAATCGCTTTTGACCAGGAACACGTCAGCGCCCTTCCCCTCGATAGCGACGAACGCACCGTGATCATCAGCGGTATGTCCAAAGCCTATGCCATGACCGGATTTAGAGTCGGCCTCACTCGCGCCTCTGCTGCTTACGTGGATCTGGCTACCAAGCTACAGGAACCCTTTATTTCCTGTGGCGTCGGCTTTGCCCAACTGGCCGCTGCCGAAGCCCTGGACGGCCCCCAAGATGCGGTGGCAGAAATGCGCTATCACTACAAAAAACGGCGGGATGTGGCCCTGGAAGTGCTGCGCCAATACGGCCTCTACCGCTACACGCCAGGTGGTGCCTTTTACCTGCTGGTAGACATTTCCGCCACTGGCATGGACTCGCGCGACTTTTCTCTCCAGCTGCTGGAAGAGAAAAAGGTCGCCGTAGCTCCGGGCAATACCTTTGGCGCAATGTGCAGCGATCACATCCGCATTTCGATCGCCTCGACCACGGAAAACATCCGCGAGGGCCTGCACCGAATATGCACCATGATCCGCGAGCAAACACCGCAGTGAGCGGAATTGCCAGCCGCTTTTTATATCCTTTAATCCTGCTGGCGATATTCGTCCCGACCTATGTTCTGATCTTTGATACCAAGCTGGACCTGAACGGCGACAACGCCCGCTACTACGTTCTGGGCAAAGCTCTGTCTCTGGGCAAGGGCTACGTCGACATTCACAGCAGCGAAGCAGGCCGCGCCGCCAATGTTCCCCCCGGCTACCCCGCCCTGATCGGCCTGGTTCTGAAACTGGTCTCCAGCGATTTTGCCGCTGTAAAAATCGCCAACGGAGTCTTTTTTTTTCTGTCAATACTGCTGTTGTTCTTTCTTTTCAAGTACCTGAGTACGAATATACACCTGGCCTTTGTCGGCGCTCTAATGGTACTCTTGAACGGCCATCTGCTACGCTACTCCACCCTGATGATGAGCGAGGTGCCTTTTTTATTTTTTTCTACATCAGCACTCTATGCCTTCGTCAAAATAAAACCATCCGGAAACCTGGCAAGAGACCCTTTCTTTTATCTTTTCCTGGCTGCTCTGATCTGTTCTTTTTACATCCGCACCGCAGGCCTGGCCTTGCTGGCCGGTGTGGCTCTGGCGCTTGTTCTCGGCAAAAAGTGGAAATTCTTAACTGTCGTGCTCACCTCCTATTCCATCCTGATTTTACCCTGGATTCTCAGAGAAAAAACATCGCCGGGCAATACTTACATCGACCAGTTGCTACAGGTCAATCCCTACAGGCCGGAATTGGGACAGGTGGGACTAAGCGATATTTTGGCGCGCATTTTCACCAACGCCCAGCGCTATATCGTCCGGGAGATACCCAATGGCTTTTTTAATTTTGCCACCGGGGATCTGGGAGCCATTGAATGGCTTGTGGGCATTGGCATCACCCTCGCAATTGTCGGCGGCCTTTTCAAGCTCGAGCAGCACCGTTGTGCGATCGCCACTTATCTGGCTGCCGCACTTGGGATTCTGCTAGTGTGGCCGGAGTCCTGGTTCGGGGTCCGCTTCCTGCTACCGATTGTACCGCTTCTCCTGTTCTGCCTGCTCAATGGAACCTACCACCTCCTCTGCCTGCCCCTTGCCCGCACTGCTATTAAACGCAAACCCAGCCCCCTGTTCCTCCTCTTATTTGCATTTCTTTCTTTGCCGCATCTGCAACACGTCCACGCCCTGGCAAAATACGGCAGGGACCCGGACAGCTGGCAGAATTACTTTGAAATCGCTCGCTGGGTCAAGCACAACACAGCGGCACACAGCATCGTGTGCTGTCGCAAACCCTTCATGTTTTATCTCTTTTCCGACCGCTTTGTCACAACCTATCAAAATACACCCGACGCGGGGGAACTGATCGCCGATCTAAGAAGAAAAGGCGTCGACTACCTAGTCATCGACAATCTGGAATACACTACTACCCATCGCTATCTAATCCCCGCCATCGAAAAAAACCCGGATAAATTCACCCTGGTCCACTCCCTGAAAAATCCCGACACCTGGTTGTTGGAGTTTTGAACCAGGTCGAAAAAACGCGTCTCCAGTTCTCCAGCAGCCGGGAGGGTGTTGAAGCAGCTATATTTTAGCGGAATTGCAACATTGGGCAGGGACGCCACCGGCATATTTCCGACAAGTCACAGGAGTGGCTTAGGGTGGAAATAATGCCCCGGGCTATTGTAAATCGGTAATCTTTCACGTCCAATCGACGGAGCGGTAGCGACTCAGCAGTTTTTTGCCGCGCTCGGATAGCGCCTCGTACGCGGCCTGCGGCATCTCGACGTACTGACGGATCGAATACCAGGACCGACAGTAACACACAACCAGTTCGGGTCGGGGTGCCGTCGAGGTATTCGGGGTGCCTCGATGCAGGGTGCGCACATCCTGCACCCACATCGAACCTTTTTTCAGGTTGAGCCGGTGAGCCGAAGGGAAATGACCGCGCAGCAATATGTCGTCATAACGCGATTCTAGCTCGGGGTCGGCCAGATACTGGGTAGAGGGCAGGACTTCAAAACTGCCGTTTTCCTCGGCGGTATCGACGAGCGGAAATTTAACTCCGACCACCGGGCAAATCTCCAGTCCGACGTGGGGGATCTCCCTGGCCAGTGCCGTATCCCGATGCCAGTGCTGAAATTCGCTGCCCGGACAGGGAGTATTGGAATGGTAACAGGTGACGATATAATCATCTGTCTTCCAGTAACGCTCCAGAAACTCCAGAATCACGGGGTGTTCATAGATTGCCGGATCGGCAAAGGGCAGCTGCCAGGGTATGGTCAGGGTATAGCGATTTGTGGTCTGGAGCCTCCCCAGGCCCTGACGCACTTCGCCGCTTTCGACCGCTGAAATTTCCGTCTCGCGCTCCCTGACGTGCTCGAGTAGGGGCGCGAATGCCGTCCGGATCCGGTCAATGGTGTCGAGCGCAATCATATCTTCGAAAACTGCGTACCCATTAATTTTAAATTCGGCAAGTTTTAAATCAAAATCGATGTCGTCACAAGTAGCAGGCACGCCTTCCTCCGTCAGAAATATTCTCAGGCCAGTAAACTTAACCGTAAAACCGGTTTTTCCAGGCACAATTCAGGGCGGACCTGGTTTTCCACAAGGTGACCCGGACTTTGCGGCAGATCTCCAGACCCTTGCGAAATCTTCATTGCACCCGATTCCCCAGTACAGCCTGTCCTGGGCCCTTGATAAACCACGCCGACGCCAACCTCTCTTACTCCCTATACAGCCAGCAAAAGTCCAGAACCTCCGCCCATTCTGCACTAGATATAATCCCGGTACTTCTCATCGCTCTGTAGCCGCTCCAGAATTTCCTTGACCCGCTGTGCCTGGTTCTTGGCGCACACCAGCAGGGCATCCGGCGTGTCCACTACTACCAGATCCTCTACGCCGATCAGAGCAATCAGCTTCTTTTGCCCTCCATAGGCCGTAACTCCCTCGGCATCCAGGCTCAAAACCTCGCCGGAAAATAAATTACCCCTGGCATCTGCGGCGAGTACGTCGGTTAGAGCCGCCCAGCTACCGATATCCCCCCAGTCGATATCCGCCTCCACTGTGGCTACTTGCGCAGCTCTTTCGATAATGGCATTATCTACCGCGATCGCTGGCAAATCGCCATATTCACGCGCTACGACCGCCGCCTCTTCGGGGGTACCTACCGCCGCCTTGATGCGCATCAGGTTGGCGTGCATAGCGGGTTCGAAACGGGCAAAAAGATCGAGTACAGTTGCGGCCTTCCAAACGAATAAATTGCTATTCCACAGATAGCTTCCACTCGCCGTATAAACCCGGGCGCGCTCCTCGTCTGGTTTTTCCGTAAACTGCTCCACTGCATAGACGGGAACCCCCGCCACCGTCCACAATACTTCCCCTTTACAGATGTATCCATAACCCGTCTCCACCCGGGTTGGCTTGACGCCCAGAGTAAAGAGATGATCGGGGTGTTCTTCAACGGCAGCCCCGGTAGCCCGAAGCAAGCGGCAGAACTCTTCTGCTTTGCCGATGTAGTGATCCGAACCAAGGCTGGCAATGGTACAGCCGGGAAAGCGGGCTTCGAGCAAGGCGCACTCCAGCCCCACGGCCGGACCGGTATTGCGCAGTACCGGCTCGACAATGAGATTTTCCCGCGGCAGGTCCGGGAGCTGCTCGAGGACAAGAGGAGCCATGGCAGCGCCGGAAGAGACATAAATATCCTCTGGACCAGCAAGCGGGGCAAGGCGCTCCACTGCGTCCTGGATCATGGTGGACTCACCCGCCATAGCGTGGAATTGTTTGGGGCGGCAGGTGCGGCTGTAGGGCCACAAACGCGTACCTATGCCCCCTGCCCGAATAACGAACTTCATGATTTACTCCCGTTGAAGGGTTGGTGATGCAATCAAGTATTCCAATTCGACCGCGCCGCGGCGCTCGATCTCGATCTCCCGGCAAGCGGGTACCAATACTGTGCCCCCAGCCGCCAGGTCGCATGCCTCCTGGCGACCCCTTACAGTCGCCTCTCCCTGGAGCAGGGTAAGGGCCAGAAAACCCCCCTCTGCCCGGTGCCTGCTATGGTGTTCCACCGGACAAAAGAGGTCCAGTTGGAAGTACTCCGACTCCACCAAGGTGGCACCAGTGTCCCCGGCGCCCGGCAGCTGTCGCCAGGAAGTGGGAGGCGGCAGTTCATCGGCAAAGCAAATGACTTCCAGAGCCGCTTCGAGATGCAGTTCCCGCGGCTTGCCGTCCAATCCCGGGCGGTTGTAGTCATAGAGCCGAAAGGTCAGATCGCTGGCTTGCTGAACTTCGTATATCATTACCCCGCGGCCCAGGGCGTGCACTGTGCCCGGAGGTGCGAAAATCACGTCCCCTCTCTTGACCTCAAAAGACTTGACGAGCCCTTCTACCTGCCCAGCGGTCACAGCCATCTCCAGTTCCGCAGCATCCACGCCCTCGCGCAACCCGTAGATCATGCGCCCGCCATCCGAGTGCAGTACGTACCACGCCTCCATCTTGCCCTGTAACCCCAATCCCCTGGAGCGGGCATAGGCATCGTCCGGATGTACCTGGATGGAAAGATCGTCCTGGGCATCGATCAACTTGATCAGTAGGGGAAAGAGCGCGCCGTAGTGTTCCCAGATCGCCTCGCCCACCAATTCGCCCCGGTAATCTTCGACCAGGCTCTGGAGACTCCGCCCCGCCAGGCGTCCAGTGGCCACCGCGCTTTCCTGTCCCTGGCAGGCGGAAACCTCAAAGGACTCGCCAATGTTCTTGCCATCCGGCAAATCCTTGCCATAGAGCGTCTGCAACTGCCGCCCGCCCCAGATGAGTTCTCTGAAATAAGGACGCATGGGCAATACATCGGGTAGTGATAGTGCCATCTTCTCTCCTGCTGATCTCCCGCTGAGAGGCGCGTATTTAAAACTCCCGTGAACCCCTACCCTAGCGGCGGGAAGCTTGAGCCCGCTGCTAACGAGCTAATTCCATCAAATAATACATCAATAGAACGTATGGGGTGAGGACGACAAAAAAACATAACTGCCACCATCTGGTCCGCCATCGAGCCCGTCTGATGGTCTCGGGATCATCGCCTTCGTCCGCCCTGTTGGCGGCCAGAACCCGATTCCAGGCGTAGAGGTATCCCACCGTGCCAATCGCTCCGATTAAAAGATCTGTTATACTTTCGAGCATCGATTTTTTTTGCAGACCTGGTTGCCCAGGATGGGTTTGGGGCCCTTTTCCGGCTTCAGTATCGGGTGGTCCACTACTCTGGCCCCTGCGGTCAGGGCACAGATATATCTACGCGACCTGGGAACGCCTACTCCCCTACCAGGGAACATCCAGGGCAAACTCCCCGGCCAGCATTTCCAGCGACCCTATTGCCTCCGCTGAAATTGGAATGCCATTCTGCAGGTAGTCTTTTTCTTTTTTCCAGGCGCGTCCCCCGGGCAAAGTGGACTCGCTTTCACCGGGGTAGGGCCTCATCTGACTCACCTCGCCCATCAGGTGATCCATGTCGTCCTTAAAATCCTGGAGCGGGGCGAAGCGCTCGATATCCAGAGCCATGAAAAATCCGGACTGATTGGCGTCGGTGTACTGGATGTTGTCGCGGTTGAATTGCGGCAGCATCTGCCCACCCAGCGTACCGCTCATGATATTGGCCACGTGCGAAAGGCCGATGGCCTTGAAGAAAATCTCCGGCATCTCGGCAAAGTGATCGTCACTTATCTGCAGATGGCTGGCCAAATCCAGACAAAAGTAGGGTTGCTCAGGTCCCGCAGGCATGCCGAAAGCCAGCGGCGGGCTCCCCTGTATCGACCCCCGGATGGTGCTGTTTTGATCGTAACTCGGGGCGGCATTGCGACCCGAAAAGCTGATGCCGATCATGTCCTCGCGCAGGGCCATGCGCACATATTTGCCCGAACTTCCGAGATGGGCGTGGTAGGTCGTGGTCGCTGCCGCCACACCCAGCTCGCGAGCTTTGTCGATGACCAGACGCATGGCCCGGGTCGAAACGATCATACCCAGTCCGCCATCGCCGCTGAGGGCGGCGCTCCCGGGCCCTTCGCGCAAAACCTGGATTTTGGGATGGGTATTGGTCTTGCCTTCCCGATAGGAGCGCACATAGCGCTCGACCTGCACCACCCCGTGGCTGACGACGCCGCGCAACTCCGTATCGATCAGAAGATCGGCAATCAACTCGGCGTGTTCTACAGGAATGGGAACCTTTTGGAAAATCTGGGCTACCAGAAAACCCAGCTCATCTGCGGCAACGCGCACACCATCGACTGGTGGAATATTCATCACTTTCCCCTTCGATTTTTCGCCAGTAAAAGTGAAGCGGCAACTTAAATATATGGTGAAGCCAGCACGACGATAGAAAAATATTGCAGTCTCTTTAGAGTAAAGAGGGCCACCAAAAATAAAAAGGGAGCACTCCGGGCCCTTTGGCACACGGCATACCCCCTTTTTATTTTTGGTGCCGGGGATCGGACTCGAACCGACACGGGATTGCTCCCAACGGAGTAGGATAAACGGACTATACCTTGCTCGCATCCAGAGCGAGGGCAGGTAGCCGACCGCTCTCCTCCGAACCCACCGTGCGCCTTTCAGCGCAATGGGCTCTCCATCAAATCAACTCTACCGGTCGAAAGCCATAATATCCGATCTCTCACAACGAGCCCATCGCATTTCCCATCGTACATAAATGCAAATCGCGATCGACTCACTGCAGACCTCTGTTCAACCTGCAAAGTGCATCTAATTTTCGAGAACTTTTTGGCCCATCCGAGCCACCCTCTACGATTAGATACTGAATTGACTGCTGCCCTTCCCATTCAACCGGCATTACCCGATTCGCATGCGACTTTTAAAGCCGCGCTGGTACTACGGCAACTCCGTTCCCTTAGCGATTGCCCACCTTAGGGAATCCCGCAGTTTGATGATTGCGGCCGTCTCAACGTAGGTCATCTTTTCGTTTCGTTGGCACCCGTCCGGGGCACGCGTCAGAAAGTCAAGTTATGAAATGCTTAAAATCTCCATTCCATACTTTCTGATACAGGAATGACGGTGCAGTACCTGCACGAAGCGGATCATCCGCACTGGAAACTAGATTTCAGCCAATCCAGGCTTGACCTTATTGAGCGTACTGCGACAATCTTTTCGCCCCTCTGCACCAGGGTCTCAATTGCCTTTGCCGACATGCTGTTTTCACCCCTTTCTTTCGAGTAGGGCTAAGTCGGCCAGTTTAAACAGCTACTTGAACTGCTGCCAGACCTCTCTGGCAACCGCGATCACCAGGATCTGCGGCGCACTTTTAAGTCCGTCGCGTATACCAATTTCGCCACCCCGGCACGCACGACCGAATATAAAAAAATTGGAGGCGACGCCCGGAATCGAACCGGGGATTAGGGCTTTGCAGGCCCCTGCCTTACCACTTGGCCACGTCGCCTCTCTGCAGGTA